>CAUHBW010000036.1 GCA_959604115.1 uncultured Bilophila sp.
AATTGTTGCCGCCTGTCAGCCGATAGGCACGGCGAACCGCTTCTTTTCGCTCCAAGCCCGTCAGGCGTCCCTTTTTTCGAGTTAAGCGGAGATGCCGAGGGCGGGTTGAAGACAGGCTTCTGTTTTTGGGCTTCTGCTTCGGGAAAGGTTTTGGAAGGGAGAGACGCTGCAACACACCGTATTGCAGCGTCTCTCGTGAGCCGGAAGGGGGATTTTCGGGTGACTTTATGCCGCCGGCAAACAAAACGCGGTGTGTCGCTCTGGGCGTTTCTGAAGCGAAAGGCACTAGTCCTGATTGGGAGTATAGTTGATGGTGGCGTCTTCGTCGGTGCGCTCGATCTTGAAGATCACGGGGCGCAGGCCGTCGTTGCAGCTACAGATGGCGACGCCGGGTTTTTCGATCCAGTCGCCGTAGTAGAACTGCCCGCTGCCGTGCGACAGGGCGAAGACGTACTGGTAGACGGCCTTCCACGCCTCGTCGCAGAATCCGTCCGGCTTCGCGTAGTCGGCGTAAAAGACCTGCCCTTCCTTGAGCATCGGACACTTGCCGATGCCCTTCGAGCCGTATTCCCTGGCCAGTTCCTCGTCAAAATGACGCTTGAGAACGGTAATTTTGCATTTTTTCATGTGCTTTCTCCTATTAATCGACGTCTGCGGCAACGGGCAACCCCGCCGTCCCAAGAGAAGAGGCGTCTCCGGGAAACATCCGCCGGGGAAAGGGCCTCAGCCGTCCCGCAGCCGCGTTCCGTCCCGTTTATGAAAGTCTTTGAAGAGGGAGGGATAGGGTTTGGGGAAGGGAGGGAGAAACTTTCTCCAGAAAGTTTCTCCCTCCCTTCCCCAATCTTCTATTCCCCTTCTCCCTTCTCCGAATGCAGCTTCCGGAAAATCGTGCTTCGGTTGACCTTGAAGACCTCGGCGACCTTCTGGACGGAGCCGTGCACCTTGAGGGCCTTGCGGAGAATGCCGCGCTCGATGTCGGCCATGATGTCCTTGAGGGGGCGGTCGTAGTTGATGCCGTCGTCGGGGAAGAACAGCTCCTCGTTCTCGCACCCGGTCATGTGCCGGGGGAGATCCTTGACCGAGAGGGGGCCGTGGTCCTTGGTGATGACGATGCTGTGCATCAGGTTCTGGAGCTCGCGCACGTTGCCGGGCCACGAATACTGGCGCAGCGCATCCATGAGGCCGGGCGTCAGGTTCATGTGCTTGCGGTACTTCGTGGTGAAGACGTTCAGAAAATGGCTCACGAGCGGCTGGATGTCGTCGGGACGCTCGCGCAGGGGCGGGATGTTCACCACCGCGACGTTGAGACGGTAGTAGAGGTCGCGGCGGAAAAGCCCCTTTTCCACGCGCTCCGCAAGATTGCGGTTGGTCGCGGCGATGATGCGGACGTTGACCTTGCGCGGTTTGGACGAACCCACGCGCATGATTTCGCCGTCCTGAAGCACGCGGAGCAGACGGGTCTGCATGGCCAGACTCAGCTCGCCGATTTCGTCGAGAAAGACCGTGCCGCCGTCCGCCATTTCGAAATAGCCGCTCTTGCCCTTGTTGCCCGCGCCCGTGAACGCGCCGGGCATGTAGCCGAACAGCTCCGACTCGGTGAGGCTCTCGGAAATGCCGCCGCAGTCCACCTTGAGAAACATCTTTTCCTTGCGCAGGCTCAGCTCGTGGGTCATGCGGGCCACCACGTCCTTGCCCACGCCGGTCTCCCCGAGGATGAGCACCGTGGCGTCCGAACTGGCGAAACGTTCCACGAGGCTCATCACTTCCTTCATCTCGCGGCTCTCGAAGACCGGAACCAGCTCGCGGGTCTGCTCGCGGGCCATGAAGGCCAGACGATCATGGAACTGCTCGATGAGTTTTTTCTGGGCGGTCATCTCCTCCTGCAACTGGGTCAGGACGGTGATGTCGCGGGCAAAGGTCACGACGAGACAGAGCTGCCCCTTGTCGTCGAAGACGGGGTAGCCTGTGAGGACGAGACGCTTGCCGTTGGCGAGCTGCTGGACGTGGGTGGCGGATTTCCCGGTTTCGACGATCTGCGGGTTGACCACCTTGTCGAAGGTGCCTTGCTGGACGAGCGTGCGGATGTTCTTGCCCTGAATTTCTCCCTGCTTCAACCCGGTGAGGGTTTCGTACATTTTGTTGACGAACAGGGTCGTCCCCTCCACGTCGCTGATGAAGACGCCGTCGGACAGGGTATCGAGGATGCTTTCGAAGTGCGGGGCAAGGGAGTGCATGGGGGTGTTTTCCATAGGCATCGCATAAGAAATAAAATGATTGCAGGGGAATTCATTTCTCATGCTAGTGCCTCGACGCAAGAACGTCAAGGCGTCGGCGGCAAATGCCACGGTGAAAGGGGGGCGGAACGAAAAATCCCCGTCCGGGCGCGCCGGACGGGGACAGTATTCGCGGGGTTGGGCGAAGGCTGGCTACTTCGCGGCTTCCGGCGCGGCTCCGCGGGTTTCGTCGACGATCCGCTGGATGCGCTGCGCCACGCCGTCGGGCAGGCTGACGTCGCCCATCAGGTAGGGGCGGCTCAGGAAGTCGTACTTCTGGGTGCCCAGACGGTGGTAGGGGAGGGCTTCATAGCCGACGTTCTCGTGGCCCTTGAGGAATTCGCCGAGCGCGCGGGCGAATTCGTCGTCGTCGTTGAAGCCGGGGATGATGGGCGTGCGGACCTGCACATGCAGGTTGGGGAACTCGGTGAGCAGCTTCTTGAGGTTGCTGAGGATGAGTTCGTTGCCCACGCCGGCGCCTTCGCGGTGCTTCGCGCTGTCCATCTGCTTGACGTCGAACAGCACGTAGTTGAGATACTGGGCGGCTTCCTTGAGGGTTTCCCACGGAATGCAGCCGCAGGTTTCGATGGCGGTCTTGATGCGGCGATGGCGCGCTTCACGGAGCAGCGGAATGGCGATGTCGGCGTGCATGAGGGGTTCGCCGCCGGAGAGGGTCATGCCGCCGCCGGAGCGGGCGTAGAAGATGGCGTCCTTTTCCACTTCCTTGAGGATCTGATCGACGGTCTTGGTTTCACCGTAGATGATCGTGCCCTGAGCGGGACAGGCGTGGGCGCAGTCGAGCGTCTTGCAGACGTCGCACTTGCTGCGGTCCAGCTTCAGGGAGCCGTCCTCGTTGATGCTGATGGCGTCGTGCGGACAGGCCTTGATGCAGCGGTGGCAGCCGATGCAGCGGCCCTTGTTGTAGGCGACCTGCGGGTGGGAAGCCTGGGACTCGGGGTTGCTGCACCACTTGCAGGACAGGGGGCAGCCCTTCAGGAATACGATGGTCCGGATGCCGGGGCCGTCGTGGACGGAATATTTCTGGATGTTGAAGACGGTTCCGGTCGCCTTTCTATCTTCAAAGGAACCCATGTGGACTACCTCTTTCTGAGCGTTGAGTGTGAAAATGGCGGGCCAGAAAATCCGGCCCGCCATTTATTTAATCATTCATCTCGAGTGCCGCAAGCGGCCAGAACTTACATCTGGTCGTGGCCGGTACGGGCGATGAGGTCGTTCTGCAGGTCGGGGGTCAGGTCGACGAAGTAGGCGCTGTACCCGGCGATGCGGACGATGAGGTTACGATACTTCTGCGGGTCCTTCTGGGCCTTCTTCAGGGTATCGGCGTTGATGACGTTGAACTGGATGTGCCACAGCTTCAGGTCGCACCAGGTGCGGATGAACTGGACCAGCTTTTCGGTACCGGCATCGCCTTCAACGCACTTGGGGGTGAACTTCACGTTGATCAGACGGGCAGCGCGGGCGCGCATGCCGTAGTTCTTCGTGTTGTGGTTGGAGAGCAGGATGGCGGTGGGGCCATTGTGGTCGGCGCCGTGAGACGGGGAAGAACCGTCGGACAGCGGGAACCAGGCAACGCGGCCGTTCGGGGTAGCGGAAACGACCTTGCCGAAGGGCACGTGAGAGGTGAAGGGCACGTAACGGCAGTCGTTGTTGATGCCCATTTCCTTGCTGTACTTGGCGGCGAAGCCCACGGCCATGCGGTCGAGTTCGCGGCCGATTTCGTCGGCGTATTCGTCGTCGTTGCCGTAGCAGGGAGCCGTGCGGAGAAGCTGCTGGATGTCTTCGTAGCCTTCGAAGTTGGCTTCGAGAGCGTCGATGAGCTGATCCATGGTGAGCTTCTTGTCTTCAAACACGAGCTTCTTGATGGCGGCCAGGGAGTCGATGACGGTGCCGAGGCCCATGAATTCGAAGTAGCCGAAGTTCAGGCCTTCGGGGATCTGGGGCTGGTGCAGGTCGATGCAGTGCTTGCGGCACAGAGCGTGCAGCACGGAACCCATGGGCTGGGCGAAGTGCTTGGCGCGGGTCTGGATGACGATGTACTGCTGCACGAAGGTCGTGCGGAGCAGGAGCATGTGCTGCTGCACATAGGCGTTCCAGAATTCTTCCCAGGTCTTGAACTTGCGGGCGTCGCCGGTGGCGATGCCGAGCTGGGCGTCGCCGTACTTCTTCATCTTACCGTTGTAGAGAGCCATTTCAACGGCGGTGGCGAAGTTGGTGTACGCGCCGCCGGAGGTGTAGGTGTCGCGGTTGGGCATACGGATTTCGATGCAGCCGGACACGGCGTAGTCAAGGGCTTCTTCAAAGGTCGCGCCCTTGGAGACATACAGGGGGATGCATTCTTCGTCGTTGCACAGCTTGGGGAAGCCGGAGCCGAACTTGATGGTTTCGGCGACGTCCCACAGGTAGCGTTCAGGCGAACGGCTGTGGATACGGGCGGCGAGGTCGGGGTAGTGCAGCGGGAATTCGCGCTTGGATTTCAGGAACAGGTAGGTCAGATCGTTGGTCGCGTCGCGGCCGTCCGGGGTCTGGCCGCCGATGGTGACGGCTTCCCAGTGAGCGTAGCCTTCGTTGAAGGCGCCGCCGGCGGGGGAGATGTACATGTCGATGAACTCGGCCATGCCGACCCACACGCATTCCAGGTATTCCAGAGCCTTTTCATCGGTCAGGATGCCGGCTTCCATGTCCTTCTTGTAGAAGGGATAGAAGTACTGGTCCATGCGGCCGTTGGAAATGGTGGTACCGGTCTTCTGTTCCAGACGGGAGAACATCTGGGTGAAGTACTGGGACTGAACGGCTTCGTAGAAGTCGCGAGCCGGGTTGCCGGGCACGTGTTCGGCGTTTTCGGCCATGCGGATGAGTTCGGCCTTGCGGACCGGATCGGCGCATTCTTCAGCGGCCTTGCGGGCGGCGTCGGCGTGGCGCTTGGCCCACAGCACGATGGCTTCGCACACGAGGATCGTGGCTTCGATGAAGGGACGCTTGTCCACCTGGTCCACGGGGGAAGCCGGGTCAAGAGCGGCCAGCTTTTCTTCCATTTCCTGCTTCAGGCCGTTGAAGCCGCGCTTCAGCACCACTTCGTAGTCGTGCACCCACTGGATGGAGGAACGGAACGAAGAGGTTTCGTTGACGATGAAGCGGGAGATGAGGCCGTCGGGGTCGTCGTAGGTCAGCTTGTGGACTTCGGCGGGCAGAGCGCGGTTCAGCGCTTCGTGGTAGGTGCGGCCCTTCCAGAAGGGAGCGATCTGTTCGACCACGATCTTGGCGTCTTCGGGGCTGATGGCGGCCGGAGACTGGGGACGGGTGGGCAGGTCGCGCACGGCGATGTCGAGGAAGTCGCCGTCGAGTTCGGGATACAGGATGCCGTAACGGCCGTCATGACCGCCGCAGCGGCCGAGGATGAGCTGGTCGTCCTGCACCATGACCGTGATGTTCTTGGCGATGTGCATCAGAGCCTTGGCCCAGCGGAGCACCAGAGGCTGCCCCACGGTTTCGGCCATGGACTGGGTGAAGAACAGGGCGCGTTCCACGTCGATGGCGGGTTTCTGGCCGTCGAAACGTTCGAGCAGCTTGAACACGCGCTTGTGGGATTCGCGATAGATGTCTTCCTTGCCAGCGAGCTTGTCTTCAAGGCGCTGTTCATGAGGGGATTTGACTTCAGTAAGCTGAGCCATGGTACTTCTCCGTATGAAAAATTAAGGTTGAGTTGTATGGTTGCTTGGAGCTTTCCCGTGTTGCCACCTGGAAGTTCTCGTTCGCTTCTTCACTTGTCTTGCTTTTCTATAAAGCAAGGGCCGTGCCAGAAGTGCCCGAAAAAATATTTCGCTGTTATTTCGTATGATTGTGAGAAACGGAATTTTGGGATGCGAGGGCGGAAAACGGTCTGGTCGCAATTTTGCACTACTTATCAGGAATTATCCCTAAAAAGGTCGAGATCGATGATGCAAAATTGCGACATATACGCTTTTTCCTGCAACCTCAATCTCCGATTTCCAGTGGAAAGAGAACCATTCCTGAAAGGCGTTTTTATCTCATTGATATCATGTCTGAAAAAAGCGCCCTTTGGAGAGCATTGGGACCAAGGGGTCCTTTTTGTGTTGCAATTTTGCGACAATAAAAAAGTATCGTTTGTGAAAAAAAGAATTATTGAAGCCGGCTGTAGTCCCGGAACTGTTGGAAAAAACAGATAATCCGAAAAAAATAGGCTCCAATGGAGATAAAACGGGCTCAAAAGGACGATTTCGGCGAAAAAGGCCTTTTGCAAGCCGGCGATGCTATAGCCTGTTTCTTTCTTTGAAGGACGCTGCCGGGACGGACAGGATGCAAGGGCATGCCGTGCCGGAGAAGCGGGCTCTTCACGATTTCCGCGAAATCTTGCCGAAAGGACGCTTGCGGAATTGCGGAATGCTCCCCTGAGGCGATGTCTTGCCAAGGGAAAGGAGAAACCGGTTTTATGGAGATACGCTGGCAGACGCCGGAGCCGTGTCCGGACAGCTCCGCCGGGGACTTTCCCGCTCTCCTCCGGGGGGGATGCGGAAACGGGAGCGAATCCCGTGGTGCGGGGCATGTACGGCTGCTCAACGAAAAAGGGGAGGGACGATCCCTCCCCTTTACAAAGGCAAGCGCTACAATCAGACGATGCGGAAGTTGTCCACAACGCAGCAGCGGCGCAGACGCACGAACGAGCGGGCGCAGGTCACACCTTCACCGGTGGGGGTGGAGATGGTCATGGTGGTCCAGCCTTCACCGCCGGCGCCGAGAGCGGCGAGGTGCGGGCCGTTCTTGACGAACAGGCTGGTGTTCATGGCGCGGGCCATCTTGTCCATGTTGTCGATGTTGCGGGAGTGGATGCCGGCGGTGTGCGACAGGCCGCGTTCGAGGATGAGGGCCCATTCGATGGCTTCATCCACGTTGGAGGCGCGCAGCAGGGGCACGACGGGCATCAGCTGTTCGGTGCGGGCGAAGACGTGGTCGAGGTCGCGCTTCACGTCCACGATGAGCAGACGGCAGCTTTCGGGCACGTCGATGCCGGCGGCCTTGGCGATGACGGCGGCGTCACGGCCGACCCACTTCGGATTCGGAGCGGGCTTCTTGCCGCCTTCGACCTGAGGATAGTTGCGGAGCACCACGCGGGCGATGGCATCGGCCTGTTCAAGGCTGATTTCCACGGCACCGATGGCCTTCATTTCGGCCTTCAGCTGGTCGGCGATGGAATCGACAGCGATGATTTCCTTTTCGTCGGCGCAGATGATGTTGTTGTCGAAGGACGCGCCGTCGTAGATGCTGCGGGCGGCGCGGGCGATGTTGGCGGTTTCGTCGACCACGACCGGCGGGTTGCCGGCGCCGGCGGCGATGAGGCGCATGGAGGCGACCTTGCGGGCCTGAGCCACAACGGCTTCACCGCCGGTCACCACGAGCAGCTTGACGCGCGGATGCGAGAAGAGCTGCTGGGCCACTTCGATGGTGGGTTCCTTCACGGCGACGAGCAGGTTGGCGATGCCGGTCGCTTCGATGATGGCCTTGTTCAGAACCTGAATGGCCTTCTGGGAGGAACGCTTGGCGTTCGGATGGGGAGCGAAGATCACGGCGTTGCCGCCGGCGATCATGCTGATGGCGTTGTTGATGACCGTGGCGGTCGGGTTGGTGGACGGCGTCACGGAAGCGATCACGCCCCAGGGAGCGTTTTCAATGAGGGTCAGGCCCATGTCGCCGGAGATCGCCATGGGGGAGAGGCATTCGGTGCCGGGAGTACGCTCGCAAACGAGAATATTCTTGGCGATCTTGTCGCTCACGCGACCCATGCCGGTTTCGTTGTGGGCCATTTCGGCGAACGCCTGGGCGTTTTCAAGGCCGGTCTTGCGGATCACGGCGATGATTTTGTCGCGCACGGCCACGGTGGCGATCTTCTTCTGAGCGGCTTCGGCGGCCTTCACGGCGTCTTCGAGTTCGTCGAAGAGGCCGAAGTCGCCGGCGTCGCAGCCGCAGGCGGCGACGACGGTCGTCGCAGCCGCGGTGGGCTGATCCGACATCATCTTTTTGAGAACTTCAACGACAATGCGTTCCACGTCTTGCTGGCGCACGTCCATATCTATCTCCTATGCTGGAAGCCGGACCCGCGGGCCGATGCCGGGGCGGGAGGCCTGTTTTGCTTCATTTGCCGCCGGTGTTCCTGAACAGGGGCGGATCGAAAAAACGCGTTTTCCGGACGTCGGCCGTCCGGCGGAGTCTCTCAGGAGGCGGCTCCGAGGGGCCTTACCGGCCGTCGTTCTTGCGGTAGATCGCTTCCTTTCCGGCGTTCACATGGTCGACGATACCGACAATGACCAGGTCCAACGGAGCGTCCTTGTTGATGGCGAAACGTGCGGAGCTGCCGCGGGATACGATGACCCATTCGCCTTCGCCGGCTCCGATGGGGTCGGCGGCGACCTGGCAGCGACCGGCCGGCTCGCCTTTCCCGTTGAGCAGTTCGACGAGGAGCAGCGAGTTGTACGGCAATTCGGGGCACCGCACCGTGGAAACGACCTGACCAACGACTTTTGCAAGTTCCATGCTTTTCTCCGTTCCTGAAAGAAAACCTCTCAGGAGCATTCCGTAAGGAGGCTGAAGGCGGCCGGGCCGGGGCGCAGGGCCCCGGCGAGGCCGGCGAGCAGGTCTATGACCTGCCTATAGGCGTGAATAAGCTTACTTGCGGCTGAGAGGGAACACGGCTTCCAGGTCCTGATGAGGACGAGGGATGACATGGACGGCCACGAGTTCGCCGCCTACGCGCTGCACGGCGGCGGCGCCGGCGTCGGTAGCGGCTTTGCAGGCGGCCACGTCGCCGCGGACCAGGGCGGTCACATAGCCGCCGCCGATCTGTTCGTAGGAAACGAGCTGCACGCGAGCAGCCTTGACCATAGCATCAGCGGCTTCGATAAGACCAACCAGACCACGGGTTTCGATCATGCCAAGAGCGTCCATTGTGAACTCCTTTTAGGATTGTTGTTAGCTTGGTTACCCGGAACGGAACGTATCGGGTAACGCGTTACCGTGTTGTGTGCCGTTCCGTTTATTGCTGTCCTCCGCGGTTCATGCCCAGACCGACGACACTGATTTTGTAGATGTCGTCGCTGCTGCATCCCCGCGAAAGGTCATGCCAACCGTGGGCAAAGCCCTGGAGCAGGGGGCCGAGGGCCGTCCAGCCGCCAAAGCGTTGCGCGATTTTGTAGCCGATGTTGCCGGCTTCAAGAGACGGGAACACGAAGACGTTCGCGTGCCCGGCGACCGGGCTGCCGGGGGCCTTCAACTGGGCGACCTCGGGCACGACGGCGGCGTCCAGCTGGAGTTCGCCGTCCACGAGCAGATTCGGTTCACGCGTCTTGATTTCGTCGAGCGCGGCGCGGACCTTGTCCACGCGCTCGTGCTTGGCGCTGCCCTTCGTGGAGAAGGAAAGCAGAGCCACGCGCGGGTCTTCGCCCATGACGTTTTTATATACGCCGGAGGTGCCGATGGCGATGTCGGCGAGCTGGGCGGGCGTGGGATCGGGAATGACCGCGCAGTCGGTGAACATGCAGACCTTGTCGTCCTTCAGCATGAAGAAGAAGCTCGACACGGTCTTGCTTCCGGCGGCGGTGCCGATCATGCGCAGACCGGCGCGGATGACGTTGGCGGTGGAGGAAAGGTTTCCGGCCACGCCGATTTCCGCTTCGCCGCGACGGACCATGAGCGCGCCGGCGGCCAGACCGTTGGAAACGGCCTTGACGGCGTCCTCTTCGGTGATTTCCTTGCCTTTGGCCTGCTGAATCGCCATGTACTCCGCCGCATTGTGCTCAACGAGAGACGGATTCAGCGGATTGACGACCTGAAGGGAAACGCCGGTTTCCCCGCTTTCCTGCAACGCGGCGCGCACCTTTTCGGGTTCGCCGATGAGGATGGGGTCCACGAGGCCTTCGCGGATCAGCTTGGCGGCGGCGGCGACCACGCGGCGATCTTCGCCGTCGGAGTACACCACGACGCCCTTCCGGGCGCGGCATTTTTCGAGGCAACGTTCGAACACGTTCATTTTACAGACCAACCTTCGAGATATCGCGGCCGGATTCGGCCACGACAGTCAGAAGCATGAGCACATAGATGGCGCTGCTGAGACGGTTCAAGGAGGTGAGCATGTCCTCGCGGTCCATGCCGACCTGCACGTACGCCACTTCAACTTCGCGGACCTGCGCGCGCAGCCAGTTGAGGAGCGCGACGTTCGGGCCGAGGGCGACGTCGGGAACGATGTGGCCCTGACCCAGATAGGTCATGGGATCGTGGGAGACGAGGCGGATGGCTTCGGCGTTCATGCCGCACAGGGTCTGTTCGGGCATGGCTTCGCCGGAGACTTCGGCCTGGAGGAGCTGCCACAGCCACACGTTGATGTCGGAGAGGCCGTTGCGGAGGACGGCGGGAAGTTTCCCGTTGCCGTCGAATCCGGTCTGCACCAGCACCGTGCTGGAAATGAGGGTATCCAGCTTGCCGCGCAGGAAGATGCGCGGATGGGATTTGGAGACGACCGTATCGGCGTCGAGGTAGGTTCCGTCGGGGAAGGAAGCCGGTTCGGCGGCCGGAGCGGCCGGAGCCGGTTCCGCCGCCGGAGCCGGAGCGGGCTCCGGTTTCGAGGGGGCGGGTTCCTCGGCGGGCGCCGCTTCCACAGTGCACTGACCGGGCAGCACGACGCGGCAGTTGCGGCTGCGCAACAGCTCCGTCGCTGCCGGAGTCAGGCGCTCGCCGGCCTGAAGGCAGAATTCGCCTCCCTGACCCAGCTCGCAACGCTGTCTGACATCTTCTTCGGTAAGAAAGATCATGGTTGTTTCCTTCGTTATGGTCTAGGAACGCGGCTAGGCGGCCACCGCGACCGTGGTGCACCGCACGTGCCCGGAGGAGGCGAGAAGCACCTCCGTGCCCGCAGGAATGCTGAACACGTCGCCGTGAGCCGCGCTGAAGGTCGTGCCCTCAATGGTCAGATTCAGTTCACCCTCCAGCACCACGAGCACTTCCGCACGCCGGAACGTCCAGGAAAACGAGTGGTTTTCCCAATCCAGATAGCCGACGGCAGCGTTGTCGCCCTTGGTGGGGGAAAGCACGTCCATGACGGACACGCTGCCCTTCGCCCGGGAGCTTCCCCAGTTCTGGGCCCGGCTGTCGACATGCGTGACGCCTCCGGCCCGCCTGACGCCGGGGCGCGTCTCGGACGGGGCGCGTCCCGTTTCGGCGAGGACCGACCTGATCAACTGATCGATCAGAGCTTCGTCGGCGGCCCCGGAGGGGAGCGCCGAGAGCACGCCGCGCCGGATGGCGGCGACGAGGGCGTCCTCGGAGCGGGGTTCGGCCGGAGCGGCGGAAACCGTCACGGCGGCGTTCGCCGCGGGCGCGGCCTCGACCGACATGGGGTTGACGCCGGGCGTGAACGTGATCGGAGGCACTTCCGGAGCGGCCGGTTTGACCGTTGCCGTCAGAGCCTGCGTCAGCGGCACGAGCACCTCCTGCAGCTGCCGGGTGGCGGCCGCAAGCTGTTCCGCCGTCAGCGCCGGCGTGGGAACGGGCTGATGGGCGACGGGCTGGCTGACAGGCTCCGGAACCGTCTCCTGCGCCGGAGCTGCGGGAGCTTCCGGTTCGGGAGCGGGTTCCGGGACGACGGGGGCTTCCGTCGTCAGGGTTATGCCGTAATACCGGGCGTCGTCCTGCGCCTGCTGGGTGACGATGTCGCCCTTGGCGTAGACAACGACCGACTCCCCGGCTTTCCACGCGAGCCGGATCGTTTCGGCGGTGATGATCTGTTTGGTCATGCCCCAATTCCTTTAGACGGCGTGCGGAGGCTGTCCCCCGTGCGTCGGCGACGCCGGCACGCCCTCAGTAAGCGAAACTACTTCTTGGCCTTGCCCTTGGCTTCGGGAGCTGCGGCCTCGGCTGCGGGAACGGCGCTCGCGGCGGCCATGCGGGCCTTCTTGGCGGCCTTGCGGGCGGCCTTCTTGCGCTTGATGTCCTCGAGCATGTCCATGAGGGAATCGGGTTCTTCCGCGGGGCTCGGGATGATGTTGTAGCCGTTGAGGCCGTTGAGGCTCTGGGCGAGCAGGGCGCCGGTTTCCACGGCGGCCTGGCAGGCGGCGACGTCACCCTTGCAGATGACGCACACGCGCAGCCCGTCGACCTTGTGGGCGGAGATGATTTCCACTTCGGCGGCCTTGGCCATGGCATCGGCCACCTGAATGGCGATGACGAGGCCCGCGGTTTCGACGAAGCCGAGGGACGGTTTGTATTCCAGACTCATAGATGACTCCTGACTGCCTTAGGCAATCTGTTCGAAGACGGTTTCTGCCGGGCTCGGGATGACGACCTTGCTCACGAGAAGACCGCTTTCGGCGGCCGCTGTGGAGCCGGCTTCGACGGCGGCGTTGACCGCGGCGACGTCGCCGGTCATGAGCGCATAGCCCTTGCCGCCGAGGCCGAGGGCCACGCGGACGTCAAGAAGCTGCACGTCGGCGGCCTTGACGGCGGCATCGGACGCCACCACGATGGAGGCGGCGGAGAAGGTTTCGATGATGCCGAGCGCGCCGCGTTCGCTGACGGTGGTGGCGCCGGCGAGGGCGCCGATCACGTCCCGATGGATGTTGGGGATGATGAACCAGTCAACCAGCGCATCGGCGTGGGTTTCGCGTCCGGCGTTCACGGAAGCGGATACGGCAGCCACGTCGCCGGTCACGGCGGCCACGAACTTGCCGGGGCAGATCGTCTTGAAGAACAGCGGATCGACCTGAGCGGTTTTCACCATCTGGTCAGCCGCGTCGATGCCGGCGGCAATGCTGTTGAATTCCACCATTCCTACGGCTGTGTATGATTCAGACACAGGGCCTCTCCTTTTTTGTCAGCGGGGCGGCTGGCCGCCCCTTTCCGTATCGTGTTGCGGGCTACTTGCCGATGACGACGACGCCGTCGACGCTCTTGACCACGCCGTCCATGCTGGCATGGATGCGGGCGCCGAGGGCCTGTTCGGGGATTTCACCAATGACGTCGCCGCACTTGACGTGATCGCCGGCCTTCACCACGGCCTGGGCCGGGGCGCCGATGTGCTGCCGCAGGGGGATGCGGACTTCAGCCGGGGACAGGTTGCCCAGATCGTTGGTGGGCAGGTCCATGTAGCGGCTGATGCCGATCTTGTTGACCAGACGGGGCACAGGCACCCGGCGGAATTCACGCCACTGGGTGTAGGCTTCGTTCACTTCGCGGCTGCCTTCGTACTTGATCCCGGCGGCGCGCAGTTCGGCCTTGACGGCCTGGTTGATGCGGCGGGGGGACAGGCCCATGGGGCAGGCCACGTGTTCGCATACGCCGCAGTCGCAGCAGAGAAGCGCGAGCTTGCCGGCTTCGGAGGTCAGTTCGGCGTTGCTGCCGAAGGCGCGCATGACGCGATGCGTTTCAAAAGGATGCCCGAGGAGATGGCGGGGGCACATTTCGGAACAGGTCCGGCACTGGATGCAGGCCGAGGCCGCGCGGCGACGCATGAAATTGAGGGGCGTGGTCGCGTTCCGGTGCAGGTAGTGCCCACGGGGCAGGATGATGAGGCCGCCGGACGTTTTGGTGACCACTTCCTTGGCGAAGGCGTCGGCGTTGTCCACCATGCGGCCCATCATGGGGCCGCCGAGAACGAACACGGGATCGCTCACCGTGGGGCCGCCGGCGGCTTCGAGACAGGCGGAGAGCGGGGTGCCGATCGGCACGCGCACGACGCCGGGCTTGCGCACATCGCCGGTGACGGTCAGAAATTTGTGGGTGACGGGTTTGCCGTCAAGGGCGTGGGCCACGGACACCAGCGTGCCGACGTTGGCGACCACGGCGCCCACCATCAGAGGCAGGCCCAGCGGAGGAACGGAACGGCCGGTCACTTCGCGGACGAGGGTCTGTTCGTCCCCTGCGGGGTAGAAGTTGGGGAGCAGAGCCAGCTCGATGGGACGACTGCCGATGGCTTCGGTCAGAATCCGCGTGGCTTCCTTGTACTTTTTCTTCAATGCGATGACGCCGCGCTTGGCACCGGTGGCCTGCATCAGCTCGCTGAACGCCCGAACGATGTCGTTGGCGTGGTGCAGCATATGGTGCTGGTCGGTGTGCAGCAGGGGTTCGCATTCGCAGCCGTTGGCGATGACCGTGTCGGCGTCGGCGGCGTACTTGACGTGCGCCGGAAAACCAGCTCCACCTTCACCAACAATACCGGCCGCCTTCACCGCCGCTATGAACGCCTGTTTATCCATGCTATCCTCTCGTTACCCAAAACAGTTCGGCAGGCCGCGACGTGTTTCCACGCCGCGGCGCTGCCCGGAATCTCAATTCACCGCAAAAACCTAGCGACCCATCGGGGCGAAGGGCTGGAACGGCAGCGGGAACTTGGCGTTGTTGAAGCCGTTGGGGGCCATGGGCTTCGCGGTGTTGAGGGAAACACCCTTGTCGATGCCGAGGATTTTGGCGGCGGTCTTGTACATGACCTTTTCGCGGACTTCTTCGCTGATGTTCAGATTCTTGTAGATCTGAATGGCGTCGGCCTGTTCGATGAACGGGTGGGCGGAAGCGAAGATGACCTTGTCGCCGATCATCTTGTTGAGGGCGTCGACGTACACTTCGGCCATGGGAGCCAGTTCGTATTCGGACAGGTCCATGTAGACGTTGGCGTTGCGCATGCAGGCGAAGATGGCTTCGTTGACGAAGGGATAGCCGCCGTGGCTCATGATCAGGATCAGTTCGGGGAAGTCGCGGGCGACGACGTCGATCTGACGGGGATCAATGTAGTCCATGATGGCGCGGGGAACCTGGGCCGGCGGGGCGGTGGTCACGAAGACCGGCACGCCGAGTTCGACGCACTTGGCGTAGATGGGATAGTAGCGGGCGTCACTCGGCGGGCAGTGGGCGAGATAGGGGTCGGTGGCGATGCCGCGCATGCCGAGATCCTTGATCACGTGTTCGACTTCGCGAACGGCGTCCATGCCCTTGTGGGGGTCGATGCCCCAGAAGCCGAGAAATTTGTTGGGATAGGCGCGGCAGAATTCAAGGATGCTGTTGTTGTTGGCGGGGAAACCGTAGGTGGTTTCGCAGTCGCGGCCGGAAACGACGCACAGTTCGACGCCGCGGCGTTCCAGATCGGCCACGATTTCGGGCAGCGGCTGGGGGACGCGCTTGTCAAAACCGATAGCTTCGCAGGTGGCTTTGAACATCGAGCTGTTCTTGATGCCGTTGATGATTTCCGGCGTGTTCGGGCGGAAACGGAAGTCGATTATTTTCATCAGTTGACTCTCCTGGCGTGGTGCACAAAAAGGTTTGTGAGCATTAGAGCAAATGCCGTTCCAGTTTTACGTGGGCGGGGGGATTCCCCAACGACAGCAAGGAAATGGGAAATTAACAGGAAACGCCCCTGTTAGATGTCCCGTGGAACCGTTTCTGCCGCAACCCGCGCAACGGGCTGGAATACAAACTTTTTGCTCGCGTTATCGCCTTGAGGCCGTAACATGCCATGATGCATGATTGCACCAATGTTGCAAGTTTGCGACCAAGTCGATGCGCATGTGCCACCGGTTTTTTCAGTTGGTGCGTTTTTGCATCATCTGACTTGTGAATAAAAACGCAATCGGATCGCTCCTTGTGCCGATCCGCAGCACAAGGGTCCTTATGCCATGATTGCATCGGTGAAGCAAGGGGAATCCG
>CAUHBW010000037.1 GCA_959604115.1 uncultured Bilophila sp.
CCGGCTAGGAGTTTCGCCTGATTCGATTTCGCGAGGCTTCCTCCGGCGCGTATGCCCCACGGACGGGTAAGCTTTTCCACTTCTGACTCCCCTCCCTCAACGTCGAGAGCGCGCCAGTCGCGGAGAACCGGGGACCACACGCCACGGCATTTGAAATGAGCGGGAAGTGAAGGACGTTTTTCATCAATCTTGTAGAACGTCCCATCTGCAAGCGCACATATTCTGCATGTGTGATTATCTAGCGTCTCTATACGCTTATACCCGCGTATCAAGTCTTCGTTACGCTTGAAGACCGTTTCAATGGCCCCATTATTCGCCGTCTGAACCGCAGTACGAGCTATCAAATCTGCTTGGTTCCATGTGATGGTGAACCCTTCATCAGCCGCAATGCGAATACGCTTGATAATCTTTTCGTATCCTTCTCCATTCACTACGCCGACTCGAATAGCGTGTGCTATGGAATCCCTAGCCCCAGCGTCAAAAGCCTTAGTCGTCCAATCCCCGAGCAATTCACCTTGTATCAGTTCTTCGGAAAAAAATTGACGTACCTGTTCACGGGTGAGCCCCATGGTCTGAATCACGCCTTTGGCTTTTCCGTTGAGTGAAAGAATGGAATTGTACTCCGGAATGCTCAACAGCGCGGCACCGGCGGCCATTTCAACAATAACAGCCGTGGTATCGGTCACTGATGCGGCAAGTACCCCATCTATCCATTCATTCAATGATTCATCATATTCACGTCTCCACTCGCTGACGGACGCAAGGCCCTTTGCATCATCAATAAGCCTCTGGACAATTTCCTTCTTGGCTTCCAAGAGTGCGGAACGAAGTTCAGAAACAGCCTCATCCGTCATCTGGTCAAGGGCTTGTCGCCATTCAAGGATGCGCCCGGTATAGTAGGCTTCGATTTGTTCTTCGTTAGTCATGTATTATTTTCCTACGCCGTCCCCGTAGCCGTACTCAAAAGCCGTGACAAGCCTCCGCTTGAGCTTCCTGCACGAGACATGCTCAACTCTTGCGCCTGTTGATCAAGTTCGGCCTGAATATCAAGGTCATCAGACAAATCTCCTGCTTTCTTCACTTGCTCAAGTAAAGCCGTCTTGCTCAAAGCACCAGCACGATAGACCTCAAGCAAGAAAGATTTGTCAATGGGCTTGGCAAAGTCGGTATTGACGACAACAGACGGACCATCTTCTTCGCCCCGCCACAAAGCCACGAGCTTGAGACAATTCTCAAGAAAATCCTGAAAAGACAAAGCCCAACCTTGCAGCGTTGAATTGCTTTCTTGCGTGTCCCTCGCGGCTTCCGTCGCCGTGATGGTGCCGGTCTTCGGCTGAAGAAGCTGTAATCCGAACAACGCCATTTGTGATTCCAAGTCCTGCAATTCCTGCCGCCCAGCTTCAACGCTTCCCGCGTCCACCCCTCGCGAAAAAAGGTCGGCTTCAGGAAGAGAAGTACAAATAAGCCTTCCCGCTCCGAACTGGATTTCGTTATCCGGGTCGTTTCCCATTCCTCTGCCAAGCCAGACGGGACGACGCACGAACTCCATCATTTCGTACTGATCGCTGGTAGCCTGCCAATGTCGCTTATTCAACTCCGCAAGGTCTTGCATCGCAGGCTCTGCGGTGACAAGCGTTCTGGGTTCCCCCGGCATGAACCACGCAACGGGAACAATAGGCAGAATGTTTCCTTGCGTGTCCCGAAGCTCTCCTTCGCTCACCAGTTCAAAATCAGTTCCACCATCCTGAGAGTTTTCATAGGTCTGATATCGACCTGGCCAAAAGCATCGGATGCGCTGAATACGGGTTTGCGCCCATTCTTCACTAGTAACGTCCACATCCTCAACATACCGAAAATGCGACACTACGGCCTTTCCGCCATGCCATTCAGTCTGGCAATCTATTACCTGCTTCGCCCTGACATGAACGAAATATGGGGACCATTCCTTTTCGTCTTCTACAGCCCGCGTCAACGGTTTCCATTCCCCATCATTGTCCAAGTATTCCCGCCCACCTTCGGTGTCTCTGGTTTCAACACGGGAATAGTCAACAAGACAAAAAGTAACCCCGGCATTGATTCCATCTTCGAACGTCGAACCGCTCCAAACCGTGAGGTTATGGCCTTGCTTGTCAACGTCTTCGGAAAAAGAACGGTACCAAACAAGCTGCTCAGATGTGACGGGACTTCCCTTGTCCGGATCTGAAATTGCAACGGGCTTCTGGAACACCTGCCCACGACAGAAGCGAACTGTTTTCTTGTATGCGTTGAAAAGAACGGTACGGCTGACTCGCCTGCGCCATTCAACTGACGATTCCCCCTCAGCTTTGGGAAGATAAGACTCGCCAGCCCTGACCATCGCTTTAGTTCCACCCATAAGATCTTCGGTAAGCTGCATATCCTCACGTTGCAGTTCGAATGCTGTAGAAATATCATAAACTTCTGCCATATCTTTACCTCGAGCTTGAATAGCGACTGGATGTAACCACATTTTGGACAACAGGAAACTCAGAAACGATATAGTACCCCAAGGCATCAGAAATATGCGTCAAATCTGGCGTTTCCTTCTTGTCTATTTCGCCGCTTCCCCCCTTGAGAAGCACGACGCCCTCGAGGTCGCGCACTACATGGGGCGCTTTCTCAGCGTCAACAACCAATCTGATTTCGCCTGATTCGCTTTTGAGACGGCTGTTCATCGCATTGACGCGGCTCCTCTCTGGGGGATTTGAAGACGGCACTCGATAGCTGATTTTACTCCCAAGCGGGGACTGCCGGAACTCCGCCTTAATCAGATCCCAGTCGGAGCCCGCAATTTTTGCGCTTCCTCTACTCCCGCCTGTTGCGTCTCCATAACAGCGCACAGTTCCCCGGTGTTGTCCCCAATCCTGAATCAGCTTGCGGCATACCGCAGGCGTGTTGCTGTTTCTAGGAATATAGACTTCACCGATCACAGCCGTACCGACATTCCCATTCGGTAGCGTCATCTCTTGACATACGGCGGCGACTCCGGGTTCCACGTTGAAGTCAAAGCAAAACATAAGAGGAGCATCAGGATTATAGCACCGAAAGACAGAAGCGGTATGTGTTTCAAGCAAGAACGGATAGTAAACGCGCCCCTCGAAATTCACGAAAGACGCTTCATACTCTTGCCGGAATGTCAGTTCGTCCAGCTCACGCCGTGCCAGTTCAACTTCTTCTGGCGGTACATTCCCTCCCTCGACTGTCGTGTAAGAAAAAGATGCCCAGTCTTTTTCATCAGGGTCTTTCCCCCGCTGAAACAAGTCATAGGCCCAGTTACGCCCCTTCGGAGTCCCACAAAAAAGTGCCTTTCCCCCGGTATCAGACAA
The DNA here is from genome assembly GCA_959604115.1 of uncultured Bilophila sp. Taxonomy (GTDB): domain Bacteria; phylum Desulfobacterota; class Desulfovibrionia; order Desulfovibrionales; family Desulfovibrionaceae; genus Bilophila. The sequence goes on from CAUHBW010000037.1 coordinate 3,345, forward strand.
AGTCGCGCGAAGTACCTCAAACCATGCCTCCGGCTTAATATCGGCAAACTCGTCCATTACGAGAAAGTGCAACCCCACACCCCGCAAAGAATCAAAATTGTCTGCCCCGCGCAGCGATATGGTATTACCGGTCTTTTTCAAGATGATAGACAAATCGCTTTCATTCTTGGATGCAATCCAATTCCCAACAGAAAGACGATCCTTCAGCATTTGCCAACAAATTTGTTGCGCCTGCCGATAGGTGGGAGCCACATACCAACACCGCTTCCCATGCCCGGACTGGACTTCCCGCAGCAGCTCTTCAATGGAGAGAATGGTCTTGCCAAAGCGACGCCCGGAAACCAAAACCCGAAATCGGGCGGTGGACTTGTACACCGTGGCTTGTGGCCTTGATAGGATGCGGACGTTATTCATCTCGCATATCCTCAGGAATAACGGTATAAAGCGGCAAGGGCTCGTTATTTTGACCGGTCATGCCTTCGATCTTGGCAATTGCCTCAAGAACACGCCTGATTTGATCCAGAACGATGGAGTGAGCTTGTTCAAGCCTCAGATACTGCATGTTGTGCGTTTCTGAGGTTGTCGTAATGGTCTTGCTCTTTTCCCCCTGATAATTTTCAGCCTGAGTCTGGGTAGCGGTGACAACAACCATCTGTCCGCCTTTCTTGCCCGTACCATCATCTTTGCCTGCGTTTATCTCAGCCTCAAGAGCTTTTTTCATACGCTTGGCAAGCCGAGCTTCTTTGACACGCAAAAACCGAAGCTGTTCTTGCAGCGTCGTCAACGGGTCAAGAGATACGGACTGGGCATACTCTATCTCGTCGGGGAACATGGTTTCAAGAGAGATACTCTCGTAAGCACCATGTTTCAAAGCATTTTTATTACCTTTTGGCGCACCCTTCGAGTTTCCGCCATGCCATTTACACACGGTCTTTCCCGGGGCGCACATACGCTTGCAACGTTCCCCAGTTCGCTTTGATGTAGCTGTACATTGAGCCATTTAATATCCTGTACTTTTAAATAGATAGGTTGTATACTGCATTGAATGGAGGTTACATGAAAGCCATATCTATCAAACAACCGTGGGCGTCTCTTGTCGCGGCTGGTCACAAAACTATCGAGTGCCGGACTTGGAAAACTTCTTATCGCGGCCCCCTGCTTATCTGCTCAAGCAAAGGCGACTTCGAAATCAATGATGGCCTCATCGCTCCGGGCGGCATGGCTTTGGGCGTTGTCGAACTGGTCGATATTCTTCCTATGACCAAGGCTGACCTAGAAAAAACTTTTTTACCCGAAGATTGGCATGCCGACGCTCTTAAAGGCTATGCGTGGCATCTCAAAAAACTCTACGAAATCATTCCGTTTTCAATAAAAGGGAAGCTGAACTTGTTTGAAATAGACGCTGAAATGCAAAAACTTCCTGAGGGGTACCAAGATCATTGCGTCTATATCAAAGAGCACATCTAAAGTCCCAATTCCGCCTCTAACTTTCGGCCATTTACAAACGCTTCCCATACGGGAACTCCAAGGTGTTTGAGAATGGCCTTTTTCTGTTCTTCGGATTCGCACACTACGGTAAAGTAAAAATCTGCCGATTGTTCTTTTTGCATTTTAGCCATGCTCTCAGCGCGATGCTCTTTAATTTCTTTGAGAGTGTCTTTCGCCTCTGTGACCCCCGGAGCATCGCCCATAAGCTCATCCATCATCCCATCGTCTCCAAACATGATAGCCACATCGCCATCAGAAAATCCGAATTCAACAGGGGCAATATCGCTATCTTCCGTCATCTCAATGAGCTTATCCATATCCCAGTCACCCTGCATTGACGGGTTGTTGAGCTGGACATTGAGAATTTTTTCTTCGCGTTCATTCAAGTCAACTACAGCGACCTGTAATGAGTAATCTTGGGTACGCTCAAGGGAATCAAGCGCAGAAAGCCTTTGATGCCCGGAGACGAGGTTTCCTGTACGTCGATTCCAAACTAGCGGTTGAACAAGGCCATGCTTTGCCAACATCTTGCGAAGACGCTTTCTTGCATCTTCCGAAATGACACGGGGATTGTAATCGGCACCATGAATTTGGTCCCGTCCAACCGTATCCATTTCAAATTTTTGATATTTACTCGGATTGTTCATATCTTTCGGCCTTCATTTGGTATTGCAGAATATTTACGTCAACAAGCGGGAACCATTCTTTGATTTTCGCATAGTCCGCAGGGAAGCTATCTCGAATGGCAATCAAGTCTTTTGGAGCAAATGACCTGAATGAAAACCCTAACTTTTCCGATTCAGCACCAACTTTGAGTTTACGCTGTCGGATATAGGCTCTGACATTTTCCTTCCCCCATTCAGCTATAGGATAGAACCGTCCTCTTTTTTCATCGATTGTTCCAGAACTCTTGATCATAGCCCTTCGCCATACACTATCAGAAATGCGTTCCCCAGCTGCAATCCACCATATATCCGTATTGTCTCGGATGTAATCGTAAGTCTCTTTTACACTAACGATTGGACATGAGAAATCATAGTTTCTGAAAGCTCCATATCTGAGCCATTGAGAAAGTTCGAAATGAGGAATTCTATGAATGGGAATACCGTACTTGTCCTCGTAATACCTTATGATTGCCTCTTGAAAAGAAAGTCCGCGAACTTGGTACATAAAAAATCCCTCAACGTGCTTGAAATGCTTCATGCACAAGTCGAGGGTAACGACCGAATCCTTGCCTCCAGAGAAGGAGACAAGAACTCGGTCGGTAATGGCCGCCGCCGTCTCAATGGAACGAAAAAGCGGAAGGCCGTTCATCATCACCCACCCATGCCGCCACGAGACACACGACGCGCCGCAGTTCTGGCACGCTGAGTACGGATAGCACGAGTACGCCCACGGTTCACGCCAGTAGTTGCATTGATGCGTCTCTGAATTTCACGAGGGTCCATAATATCCTCCAAATATTCATCAGGTTGTTTCCCGGATTGGGAAAATGCCTCTGCCGATATTTTTCCGAAGATGCACTTACCTTTACATCACAAGGAACAATGCACCCCCCGAAAAAAGACGAAAAGCCTATAGAAATTTCCCTTATACCGCTTGAATTATCAGCCCTGCCATGCATCACACCGCGTTCTTTTTGCTTTCGCTAACGGAGGCTCACACGGTCATCGCTCCGGCAGGTTGCGACCCTGCATAATCGCTATTTCAAAAAGGCGGCTGTTTATCCGTTCACCAGCGGCTTAATGGCTATGCGCTGGCATATCGGCGTCCGGGGGGTGCAAAGAGACGCCAAGCGGTTTCGAGTAAAAAATGCGTTTACTTCTTACCTATGTTTTCAATGATTCCTTTAATATTACGCTTAATCAGCGGTCCACATCCATGTCCGAACATTGCTGAGGACAGCGTATAAACCATTCTAATCCCTTCGGATGAACTTCCAGCACATACCCATGTCATGGCACCAAGACAAATACCAATAGTCCAAGATGCGAGGATATCGCTTACCCGCATTTCACGATGATATGTCCTAGCAGTTTCCCATTCCACGGCGACACCGCCCACGGCTCCAAGAATAATCCATGTGATTCCACCCGAGAGCAGGTCTACAGCACGGGAAAAATCCGCAATAATTTTTTCCAACATAACCAGCCATATTAGTACCTTGCTTTGACCTGTTCCACGGCATCAATCCATTGCGCGAGGTTTCCGGCGTCCCTATCGTCCATCCACACGCCGTCAGTTCCATCAAGATTCACCTTTCTGATGCTCGTCAGAACGGGCGTAGACGGTATCTGCATTTTCTCCGCCCAGTTTGCTGACGAGCACCCCAGAAGCATCAGAAGCAACAGACCGCCGAAAATCATCAGCAGCGGCTTTATCCAGCGCATCAAGAAGGCGTAGAGCAAGTCGCAAGACGGACAGAATGACGACGGTGATGTTCTCCACATGACCTCACTTCCCGGTCACGGACTTGACTTCGGATTGGACATTTTCGGACTTTCCGTCAGCGAGAGCCCCCTTGTTCTGCCCGAAATGAGCGGCGAGGGCATGGGTCCAACGGTAGACGACGGCGTAGGGCCCGGTCGTCTCCTTGGGTACGGGCAGCCAGACGGTCGCGACGGCAGCCACGCCGCAGAGGGACATAAGAACGGCGACGATGGTGACGATCCACGATGCTTCGGGATACTGCGCGGCAAGGCCAGCCAGCGTCGAAAAGATGAAATCGATCACGGTCTGTTCCATATCTAGACTCCGATCTGGGAAAGAAGTTTGCCCTCATCGATACGACGAAGACGATAACGGGACTTGTCGGCAATGAGGGAAGAGCCGGCCGTTTTCCAGTTTCCTCCGCAAATCAGCCGCCAGACACCGGAAATCTTGGAACCGGGAGAACCGAGCTGGTAAACCATACTCACAATTGCGGCTTGAGCTTCCTTGGGAATCTCTGAAAAAACGAGGGAAGAACAAGCATTGAACTTGCGTTCAGCGCGAAGGATATACTCTCCATGAACGGCGGTATCGAGTTCTTCACATTCATCATCTGTGATACGAAGTGGAGAAGCTTCAAGCGCATGCAGCGCGTTGAAAGTCCTTTTCCCGAGATACGGACGGAACTTGTCGATAAGATTCTCGGATACACCCATGCGAATCAGATCAAGGCGAGTCTGCTGTCCAAGGTCCAACCCCGTACCGATGGTGACGCCCGATGCTCCGATAGGCTTATAGCCATCAGTCGGCCCGCTGATATAATTTTTGGGATTGCAGGGAATGTAGCCCACAAGCTGTCGTGTTTCCCATTTTTCGAGAAAAGCGCGAATGTAACTGGTTGCAATAGCCATGAAAAAATCCATCCTTTTATAAAAAAGGATGGACTATATTTTGAAAAAAACTATCCGTTTTGGACACTTTTTTTAACTTTGAAAAGGGGATCTCGCCACCACTGGTATCCTCCAGTATCAATCTGAACGGATGTATGCCCACACCTTTCACAAATAAAATGCCGTACTCTCACTGAGCCGCGCTCATGAGATCCGTTTCCTTTCATGACGGGATGTTGTTCACACTCCGGGCATCTGGGCCGCTCAAAAAAATCTCTCCGAGTCGGTTTGCGCAGGCTTTTACGCTCAAGTAAAAGCGGATAAGGAAGGCCACAAACCCTTTGAAGTAATCCCAACATGTTCTTTTTTTTGAGCCGGTAGTAAAAATCACGTATCTTAACGTGGTTTTTTATTTTCTTCCACGGATTACGATGAAGTGAGAGGTACAGAATAGCATTGAACCAAGCCCGAAGCCGCAATTCAGGCTGTAGACGTTGACCACGCGATACACGCGGGAGGATGATTTCATACACTCTGCCCCACGTAACATCGTCAACGTCCGTGAGAAACGACTGAGACTCGAAATCAAGCTGTGACTGTCTCTTCTTCATGCTTACCTTCCGGTGCTTCCGTAGCCGTTTTTCCCCCGCTTGGTCTCTGAAAGATTCTCTACCTCGACATAGCTGACGAAAGGAACGGGCAGAATGACAAGCTGTCCGATACGGTCACCCGGATGGTAAAGAGATTCGCCTCCATCGGTACGCCTGAACTTTGCTTTGATTTCTCCACGATAGTCGGCGTCAATGACGCCTACGGAGTTTGAAAGCTGGAGCGGAACACGGAAAATGGAGGAACGGGGAAACAGGAAAGCGGCGAATCCTTTGGGGACTTCGATAGTGAGTCCTGTAGAATATTCATAGCAGGCTTCATCGGGAAGCCATTTGCGGCTGATCGCGGTAATGTCGAACCCCGCCGCCCATTCGCTGCCCTGTTTCGGGGTAACCGCCTGAGGATGAAGGCGTTTGAATTTGATGGTCACGCTGTCCATTCTTTGGCCTCCTGTTCCGTACGCTCAATCAATTTTTCAAGATAGACCTTGGCCTTTTTGAGATCTTCCACTCCATTCTTGGCATCATACCGACAAACGTACTTAATGACGTTCCCGACAAGAAAATCAATTTTGTTCGCTGAAATAAAATCTATCGGCTGAATAGGAAAACGTGAATAATAAAAAGGTTTTTCCGTATTTTTAATCATAACATCTTCTTCAAAAGAAGTGCATTCATGCCTTTTATTGATTAATACATTACATGCAAAACGTTTTCTGCATGAAAAACATCTTTCCATTGTTCACCACCCCATTGCCTTGCTTATGACCCCAACCGCAGCCGCGGCAATCAACACGACGGCAACGCAACCATACGCCCACAACCTGCTTCCGCTAGGCTTTCCCATGTTTGATAGCCTCCCTGTGGGCGTCTAGCTCATCGGTATAAGCACAGACGCCGTACCCGTGATGAGTGGACCTATCGCAGCCATATACAGGATACCCGTGGCGGATCATTAAAAGCCGACTCTTTCTAGTATATTCAGTGATGCGCTTCCATCCACAGAGGATTTTGCGTTCAGTCATCATCCTTCCTCCTGCGTGTATACAGACACCTCCCAATGCGGGACGTCTGCGTAACGTTTCGAGCAATGCAGGGACACCACCTGCCTGTCGTCACCCCAGAATCCGGTGCGCGACATGGCGTCCTTGAGCTGCTTTGCCATGTTGTCGAGGTCAGGCTTCTTCGTGTGGGCGATTTCGCCCCGCAACATGGCCTCTCGTTGCTTTTTCGGGGTCGATGCGGGTATCGGCATCCCCGCGATGAATTCGAGCACAAGAGGGCCTTCCAAGGGCTTTTTCGGGGCGCGCGCCGAAAGCAGCCCGTCAAGCATGGCTTCCGCGCTCTTCTGCCCGGCGGACTTGTAGGCGACGCTGTGCCCGCAGCGGACCGCGTGCCTGATGCGGGCCTGCGCCGTGGGCGTGCAATCAAGACGAAAAGAAATCACGCTCATTATGCACCTTTCCCCCCCAGCACATGCTTCGGGGCCGAAGATTTCACAATACCGTGGACATATCACAGGTCGTTGTCCTGCGCCTTGCTACGTTTTTCTTCCCACGGCTCACCGTCTACAAACTCCGAAAATGCCTTGTTGAACCGAAGGAATGCGGCACCTGTTCCGGTTGAACGAGACTTTCCCACGATACACTTTACCGGAGCTGAAGATTCGGAGCGTTCTTGCTGGCGGGTATGCAGCAGCAAAACGATATCGGCATCCTGCTCAATCGCCCCGGACTCGCGCAGATCGGATACGCGAGGTTCCCTGCCTTCTTCGCTGGCCCTGTTGAGCTGGGAAAGGAGGATGACCGGAACATGCAGATCAAGCGCCATTTGCTTAAATGCTCTGGACATCTCGGCAATTTCACGTTCACGGCTGTTGCTCTTTTCGTCAGGGTGCAAAAGTTGGAGATAGTCTACCACGACGAGTCCGAGGTCTTTGATTCCTCGCGCCAGCCTTCGGACTTCCCGAGGGCACATCGGGACCGTGGACTTTTCGACGATGGACAGGGGCAGCTCTTCAAGTTGACCAATGGCGGCGTCGATGGCACCCCAAATTTGAGGCGCGCATTCCGCGCCGTCACGGAAGAACCTTCCATCGATGTGCCCAACACGAGAAATCATGCGGTATGCAAGGCTTTCATCGGACATCTCGCAAGAGACGAAGAGAACGCCCATATGCCTCCATGCCGCACCAAGAGCGATATTCGTAGCCAAAGCCGTCTTTCCCAGCCCCGGACGCGCGGCGATGACCACAAGTTCATCCGGCATGAAACCGCCCCGGAGAACTCCATTCAGGCCATTCCACGGCGTCGGAACCTTGCGAAGCGCTTGCGGGTTATCAAGCTTCGCACGGATACGGCCCATAAGATCGCCCATACTTGCCGCTTCCTGTACGCCACCGGACATCTCAACGAGCTTGCGGGCGCGGTCGGCGATGTATTCGCTTTCTACGCCGTACACCGAAGCCTCAGCCGCAATTTCAAGCAACCCGGCGTGTAGCTTTGCCCGCCGGTGTTCGTCAGCCAGCTTATGAGCCAATGTCTTTGCATGCCCTTTGAGTCCCCACACGGATGTGGCAAGGGCCGCCATTCGCGCCATGTCCGGTGCGTTCCAGCGACTAGGATTCTTCGCCCAGCGGACTTGCATTTGCGTAGCCAGCGTCGTGAGTGTCGGGCGTTGCCCGGACTTGCGGAGCAGGTCGAGCGCCTCCGCCATTGGCGCATTTTCCGGCGTCAGGAAACAGGATGCGGGGCAGATATCGAGCACGTCGCCGAGAATTTCGGGCTCATGGTTCATGCCGGTAATCGTTGCCGCTATAACGTTTTCCTCAAGTTCCGCACGGGCTTCTGAGGCCAGAATAGGCTTCGCTTCGGAAGCGTTCTGCCTTCGGGACATAATGCCGCGTTCAAGCGTCTGAACTGCCATCTCAAGCTACCTCCCGGTTGTCATATTTGCCTTCAATCACGCCCATAAACCCGCTTGGTGACATAAGTTTATCGAAATCTACGCGGTATACCGTCCCGTCTCGAAAAGGCTTTTTGCCGGTGAGAAAACCTGACCGTGAAGCCTTCGCAAAAAGCCGCCGAAAGTAATCCAGCCTTTCTGCGGCGGAAGTGTCCCTGTCCAGCATTCGCAGCCTCTCTCCCGCCTCTGCCCATCTGGCCTTTATTGCCCTCTTGCGCTTTGCGTTCACGATTGCGACGCGAGGATGTTCCGGGAAAGCCTCGTGATACAGGCCGACAATGGCGTCGTAAGGGCAGGCTGGCGAGGTATGAGCCTGTCGCTTTTCGCCGGGTTGGGGGGCGTCGGCGGCTTCGGCGTCGACAACTACCCCGTCAGGGGTAGTATTTTCTTGAGTATTTATACGAAGAGCAGGAGAAGGAGCAGGAGTAGAACGATCCGTACTACGTTCGTTCAACGCCGTATCTACGTTCGTACTACGCCGTATGTACGGCGTACCATCGGCGTACATACGATATTCTTCCTGCGTAAGTCCCTTCACTCCATCATCACGCATAGATTTAGCTATCTCGGGGAATTTTCTTGCAAAACGAGAAAGCCTTGCGGCATCGCTACGGGTATCAGCTTCACTTGCCCACGGGTTATGTTCATGCCAATCGTGCAGGGTGTACCCGTCAGGGCTTTCGTCAATCCACATGCCAAGGCAGGTGTCGAAAAATTTCTGCTCCTCTCCCTGCCAGTCGGCGGCAAGCTCTACATCTTCCCAGTCCATTCCGGAAAGATTCCCGTCCGGGCGATTCACAGCAGCCCACGCCCACAGGATTTGAAGCGAGCGTATCCCCTCAAGTCCAATACGGCGGGCGGTCTTCTTTGTCTTCGGGTGTTGCCAAAATCCAACTGAAAGGCGAAAATCGGTATTCATTATCTCACCTCAGGAGTTGGAAATATGGCAAGACTGACAGAACGCGCCGCAATGGAAATTTTTTGTAATACAAATGGAGGTATTACCATCAAACAAGATGGCGATGGGGCTCATATTCCAGACGCTCTTGTAACCTTTGACTATCATGATGCGCCGATCATTATTGAAATGATTCAAAATGCGTGCGAAGAAGCCAAAGAATTTGAGAAAGTAAACCCAGAAAAATAATCTCTTTACTTTACTCTGCGATTCCATCATAATGACTCCGTCAGTTTGTTTGTTTTTGCTTTGGCCCGGTGTTAGCGCATCGGGCCTTTTCTTTTGCCTAATATGTCTTGTCGCAAGGATGAGCTTTTGCGGGATTCTTTCCAAATCTAAACTCATGCAACGGGCATTCCGTTTCTTTGCACCTCATAACCTTCTCCGTGGTTTTCTTGCACATAAGGCACTTTTCACGAATTGCCCGGAGCGGTGTAAGCCTTTCCATTTTCCTTCCTCCCTTCAAGTTTCACTTCAACCCTGTTCCGGCACTTCTTACACACCTTCCGGTATATCCACTGCCACCTTTGTCTTGGGCAGGGCCGCAGGTGCGGATACTGTGCGGCGGCCTCCCTGAGCCCTTCCCATGTTGTGAACCCGGCGAGTTCTGGCGAGGGAAGGCGGTAGCGACAGCGAATTTCCACATCAAAATCCCAGTACGGGATCAGCTGCCCTTCCCGGCATATGCCGCCCCGCAGGATGAAGCCCATCAAAATACAGGAGCATGCCTTCATACGGATCGGGCATGGAAAAGGAAGCGGGAAACGCGTCAAGAGGAGGCAACCCAAACCGCGCACGTTCAGTGTCGGAATGGCGTTTTTTTCTGCAATCCGCTTTCCCACAACAAATCTGGTTGGCTACTTTGGGAATAAAGGCTTCACCGCAGATGGGGCATACTCGCTCTTCTGGTTCAGCCTTCATTTTGTTTTGAAATGCAATTCTGCGTTTTGCGGCCTTCATGTTGTCTCTCTTTTTCCTACATTCCCTTGAGCAACATTCCTGATTGTTACGTACAGGTATGTATTCCCCTCCGCAGACAAGACACTGGCGCGCGGGTCTATCAACGCATATATGAGCATGCTTTTTACTTTGAACCCACTTTCCGCACTGGGGGCATTTGAACGCCATGTCTACTGCCTTGTTTGCCCAACAGGAACCCAACCTTGTCCCTGCCTGAAAATGTGACCAGATTTAGGCTTATTCTCGAATGCACGGATAACCGTTTGCCGAAGGTCTGAAGTCGCAAAATCAAGAGCAGCAAGAACCTTTTCCTGACCACACTTACCCGCAAGATAGTTATCAATGGTCTTGTGCAGCTCAACTACGGAAGGAACATCTTGAAGCATTTCTGTTTCAACCGTGGGCATATCGGGATGAATGGCATTCATGCTCACGGCAACCATACCGAAATGAGCATTCAATGCGTTCAGTGCATCCAAATTTCCGACAAGTTCCTGTACTCTGATAAAATCCGAAACTTTAGGCTGGGGTTCTTTCATCTCTCCATTGGGTCGTTGCTTCATATTCGGGCTAAGATCGTTGTAGATGGTTGATTCAGCTCGTCCATCTTCTTGGGAAAGGATTCTGGCGATGGCCTGAATTCCCCCCGAATATTGGCAACATTGCCTGTGCATGATGCGTGCGATGCGTTGGGAAACTTCACTCATATTATTTTTCCTTCTAACGCTTAGAGGTCGTATGCTGGCCTCATGGAAACCGTTTACCTTCTGCTCACACGCCGTCGCGTTGTCTGGCGCGTCCGCATCCTGATCCCCGGCCAACCGCGCCCATACTGGCGGGCGTACCGCGTCGCAGAGTACCCAACGCCCGAGGCCGTGGTTCGGCGGTGCGTGGAGGGACTAGCGAAGCTTTATCCAGAAGATAAAGCCCATGAGGGCAAAAAAGGCTACCGTCACGATTGCATCAGGCCAGTTCATGATTCACCTCTTCGGGTTCGTTGGGTTCGTTGGGAGTTTCAGCCAAAGCTGTGGGAGTAAGCTCGCGCTCAAGGCGACGCATGGCAGACCGGAGCTTGTCGGCGTTACTAGACCACATGTCGTGACGTTTTTCTGAAAGAACTTTTGTCAATATCGTTGGATGAATACCCGCCGATATGGCTAAATCCTTTGCCGTGAGATCACGATGGGCCTCAAGAAAAAATTTTGCTTCGTAATAAATTGGAACGTGCATACGGGAATAATGCCATAAGGCATTTTAAAACTCAAGCAAAACTACCATATCGGCATAGAAAAATCAGATGCCAAATGGCATATTGAAACCTATGAAAATAGATAATTATTCTCACGTATTAGAAGGGCTAAACAACGCAAAAGAACGCGTTGGAAGTATGGCTGCCCTAGCAAGGCTTGCCAATGTTGATCCTACTAATTTGACCAGATGGATGACGGGGGCAAGGAGTCCATCCTTAAAGGTACTCTCAGAAATCCTTGATGTCATTGGAGCACGAATTGTTTTTCCAGAAGATGAAGACGCGGATTTTTCAGAAGATATATTAGAAAAAAATAAAAAAATAGAGGAATTAAAGTCAATCTTAGAAAAGAGTAGACGGGATAATTTTATCCTACAAGGCAAAATTGAATTGCTTAAAGAACAACTTGCCGATGCCAGAAAGGAGTATGAAAAACTGCATATGGATCAGGCAAAAGAAACCCCATCCGGAGTGGGGAATGGAGACTAGCAGAGCATTTATTGCTAGCACATGGACATTTCATTTCTAATGCTTCCTGAGCACACATAAGAACACCCATAAGCATGTCCGATACGGCTTGCATTCTTTCTTTATCTGTTTGAAGATTTTGAAACATGTTGTGGGCTTCTTGGTTACATTCATGTCTACCAGCTATGCAATGAAAAAAAAATCTATGACTGTTCACATTCCATCATAATTCGATACAATGCTGGTATATTCCATATAAAACTCCTTCTAATAATGTATTTTATAGCGTTACCTAAAAATTTTGACGAGCCCGCGACATGCGGGCTTTTTTATTGGTTGTGCATTCATCCATTATTATCACCAACATATAAAGAGTATAACATTTTATCTAATAGCGCTGCAAGAGGTATAAAGGTTATCACACAATTAATAATTAAATCACTGAAAGGAGCCTCCTCATGTCTAATCTTTGTTCTCTTTCTTCTGTAAAACGAACCCAGACTTCTCCTATACCCTTAAGAGAGAGAGAGA
>CAUHBW010000038.1 GCA_959604115.1 uncultured Bilophila sp.
CAGGACGGCCTGTGGGCCATCCAGTTCCATCCCGAGAAGAGCGGCAGGCCGGGCCTGAAAATCCTTTCCAATTTTTATGAATGGTGCGCGGCGCGCAGCGCGGGAGGCCGGACATGCTGACGAAACGGGTGATCCCCTGCCTCGACGTGAGAAACGGGCGGCTGACCAAGGGCGTGAAGTTCAAGGGCAACGAGGACATCGGCGATCCGGTGGAAACCGCGCGCCGGTATTACGAGGCGGGCGCGGACGAGATCGTCTTTTACGACATCACGGCCTCGGCCGAGGCGCGGGGCATCTTCCTCGACGTGGTGGAAAAGGTGGCCTCGGAAATCTTCATTCCCTTCTCCGTGGGCGGCGGCATCGCCACCGTGCGGGACATGCGCGCCGTGCTGCTTGCTGGCGCGGAAAAGATTTCCGTGAACTCGGCGGCGGTGAAGACCCCCGAGATCATCGCGCAGGGCGCGGACGCCTTCGGTTCACAGGCCATCGTGGTGGGCATGGACGTGAAGCGGGTTCCGGTCACCCCGGAAATTCCTTCCGGCTACGAGATCGTCATCCATGGCGGCCGCAAGGCGATGGGCCTCGACGCCGTCGCATGGGCGAAACGCTGCGAAGAGCTCGGCGCGGGCGAGCTGTGCGTCAATTCCATCGACGCTGACGGCACCAAGGACGGCTACGAGCTGAACCTGACCCGTCTGATCTGCGACGCCGTGCGCATTCCGGTCATCGCTTCCGGCGGCGCGGGCAGCCCGCAGCACATGGTGGACGCCGTGACCGAAGGCCGGGCCTCGGCCGCGCTCATCGCCTCCATCGTGCACTACGGCGAATATTCCATCGAACAGCTCAAGCGGTACATGGCGGATCGCGGCGTGCCCGTCCGCCTGACGTGGTAGGCATGACGACCGGACTTGTCCGACGCGACCTGCTGGATCTGGAGCAGCGGCTCCGGGACAGCCTGCGCCGCGTACTCCCCTTTGAGGCGCACGCCGTCTATTTCCCCCGCCAGACCCGTTCCCCGGAACCGGAATGGCTGCCGGACGAGGGCAAGCTTTTGCTGCCTCTCGTCCGGCAGGGGGAACTGCTCGGCGTGTTCATGGCCCGCATGCCCGACGCGGAGCGGGTGGCGGCCCTGCTGCCGTCCCTGCCCGGCATCGTGGGCCTGTGCCTCGACAATCTGGAACTGTACAAGGCCGGACGGCTCGATCCCCGGTCCGGCCTCGCGACCCGCGAAGTGCTGCTGGAGCGGCTGGCCTCGGAAACCGAGGGCATACAGGCCGCCTTCGCCCGCGATTTCGGGCAGGAAGGCGGCGACGCCAGCACCCGCGGCGGCACGCTCGGCATCATCGTCATCCGGTTCGACGGCGTGCGCGAACTGGCCAAGACCATCAGCTACGGGTTCGCGGACAGGCTGGTGGAGAAGCTGGTGGACGCCTTTTCCGGCGAACTGCCGGAACAGGCTCTCGGCGCGCGCATCGCGGACCGGGCGTTCGCCGCGCTCTTGCCCGAGGCCACGCGGCCCCAGTGCGAGAGTCTCGCCGCCGCCATCCTGCGGGCGATGGAACAGGTGCGCCTGTCCGATCCCCTGACGGGACGGCAGCTCGGCGTGCAGCCGCACGCGGGGTACGCCCTCTATCCGCAGGACATGGACGGCACCCGCCAGCGGGGTTCGGACGAACAGGGACGCATTCTGCTGCACAAGGCCGAGCTGGCGGCGGAAGTGGCCCGCACGCGCGGCCCCGGCGGCCTCCAGACGGGCCGGGTCATGGGCTACGGCAGACTGCTTCTGGAAGGCGGGCACATCCGGCAGGTGATGCCGCTGTCCCGCGTGCTGACCTCGCTCGGCAGAGGCGTGGGCGCGCGTGAAGGCCAGCATTTTTCGGTGTGGTCGGTGAATTACGCGGTGAAGGGCGACGAGTCCGAAGCCCTGCAACCCCTGTACAAGGGGGAAATCGTGCTCCTCGAAGTGCGGGAGTCCGAATCCGTGGCCGAAATCCTGCACCTCGGCGATCCGGCGTGGCCTCTCGAACCGGACGACGCCCTGACGCTGCTTCAGGACGAGCAGCGTCTGAGCATGACCGCCGCGTCCGAAGGGCAGGACGACGGCGTGTTCCACCGTCCCGATCCCCTGACCGGGCTGTTGCGGCACGGCGACTTTCTGGCGCATCTGGCGCGGGCGTGCAGCGAGTGCGAACGGTTTTCGCTGGCCCTGCTGCACGTGGACCTGACGCGGGGAGAGGGCGACGCCGCCATGCAGCCCATGACGCAGCCCGAGCACATCATGGCGCGGGTGGCGGAGCTGTGCCGTTCGGCCTGCGGCAAAAAGGCGCTCGGAGGGCGTTTCGGCCTCAACAGCCTCATCTTTTTCCATCCCGATCTCGAAGCGGAGCCGCTCCGCAAACTCTACGAAACCCTGAGCGCGGACATCGCCTCGCGTCTGGACGTCCGCACGGGGGTCGGCCTCGCCTGCTGGCCTTTTCTCGACTTCCGGCCCTCGGACATGCTGGAGTGCGTCCGCAAGGCGCTGGAGTACGCGCTCCTGCTGCCCGCCCCGCGCATTGGGGCCTTCGGGTCGCTGGCTCTGAACATCAGTGCGGACAAGCGGCACTGCCGGGGCGACGTCTTCGGGGCCATCGAGGAATACAAGCTGGCCCTGCTGGCGGACGAGGGCAACGTGCTGGCGTGGAATTCCCTCGGGGTGTGTCTCGCCACGCTCGGGCGTCACGCCGAAGCGCGGCGTTTTTTCGAGGAGGCGTTGCAGCGCACGCCGGACGATCCCGCGCTGGCCTACAATCTCGGGGCGGTCTGCCAGAGCCTGCACGACAACGAGGCCGCGGCGGAGCATTTCCGCAACTGTATCCGTCTGTCGCCGTCGCATCTGTACGCCCTGATCCGTCTCGGGCAGCTCAACGAGGCGGAGGACCGTCTGGACGAGGCCCGCGAGCGGTTCGAGGCCGCCGCCGCGCTCGACAACGGGAGCCCGCTTCCCTACCGGCATCTGGCCCGGCTGGCCCTGCGGCTCGGCAAGGCGGACAAGGCCCGCGAGCATCTGCATCAGGCCCTGCTCCGCAACCCGCGCGACGTGGCGGCGCTCAGCCTCATGGCGACCCTTTATCTCGACGGCGGCGAAGACCCGGAGCTGGCGGAGTCGCTGGCCCGGCAAAGCGTCGCCCTCCGGCCCGGGCACAAGAACGGCTGGCTGGCGCTCTCCCGCGCCCTTGAGGTGCAGGGGCGTCTGGCGGACGCACGGGAGGCCTTGTTGAAGGCGGGGGAATTGTAGAAACGTGGAGGGGGAGAGCCTTTCTCCAGAAAGGCTCTCCCCCAAAGACTTTCGTATGGGTCGGCGTCGGATTCGGTTCCGCGTCGACCTTTTCTTTGGCGCGCGTCTCCCGGCGGCCCGGAAAAAAGGCGGCGGGTTTGGGCTCCGTCACGCCGTTTTCCCGTCTTCCGGGCTCGTGCGGGAAAATGTTTCCGCAGCGCTCAAGCCGTTCCGCACGATGCCGTTTCCCGGTTGCGCCCGGAAAGAGGGCGTCATGGCTGAAAAATGGAAACGGTTTGTGCGCTCTTCCGGGCGAGAGGGAAGAACGGCAAGAGGGATGCCGGAAACCGGGCGGCGCGGCGTCCGTATGAGGAGGCGGCTTACGGATTGGGGAGGTTCTTCCGCTTGGTTCATCAGGGAAGCCTGCCGGATCGGCCTGTGCCGCGTCCGTTTTCCGCTCCGCGTTATGTTTCAGGACTTCGGAAATGATAATGGCGGGATAGGCGAAGGCGATCCCGAACGTGAGGCCCAATGTCAACGCCGGGAACAGTCCGAAGTCCGGTTCTTTCAAGGCGGCGAGGACTGGAGTGCTCAGAGCGATCACGAACGCGATGAGCAGGGCATGAACAGAAACAGGGCGCACAGGAGCCCGCCCGGAAGCATCCCCCAACGCCGCGAACGGGTTGCGGTCAAAGGGAATGCCGGGCGGAACGGCATGGTAAACGCTCGCGACGCTCCAAGCATCGAGACGGCGAACGCAAGGAAACGTCCGCGTGCCGGAGGGATACATTTGGGGGAAAAGGCGGGAAAACGGGGAGAAATCCATAACGCGCCTCCTTGTTTGCGGAAGCGTTTTTTATGGATTGAGGGAGGCGGCCCCGAACTTCCGGTAGCGGAGCCCTGCGGCATGGCTTCCTGAGGAAATGGGGACGTTGGGCCGAACGCCAAGAAGGACGAAACGGAACGGTTTCGTCCGAGGAAGAAGAAAGGAGGCAATCCGGCGAATCCGGGTTGCCTCCGCGTTCGATCAGTCGTCGTCGGTGGGGCGGATGGTCAGCACCGGGCAGGTCGCGTTCTTCACGACCTTTTCGGCCACGGAGCCGAACAGGATGAGGTCGATGCCCTTGCGTCCGCGAGTGCCCATGACAATGATGTCGGCCTGTTCGCTTTCGGCGAGAGCGAGGATTTCTTCGGCGGCGTAACCCACGACCACGACGCCCTTGGCGTCCACGCCGGTGAAGTGTTCGGCCACAAAATCGGTCATAGAGCGTTCGGCGCCGGAAACGATTTCACCGACGAAGTTGTCGATGGTGTTCGGCGGCACATGGAAGCCCGTGTACTGGGTCAGGGTAGGGGCGGCGTAGACGGCTACGATGCTGGCTCCGGACATCTTGGCAAGCATGACGGCGTATTCGGCTACGGATTCGCTCTGATCCGACAGGTCCAAGGCGCACAGGATCTTCTTCAAGGCAGGCATGACTCTTCTCCCTGTAAAAGATTGCACAGTGGAGAGCTTTACTGCGAGACGGCGCAGGGGCGCTCTTTCTTTGTTGATGTAACTGTAATCGTTTTTTCGGGAACAAACAAGGGGAGGCTCCCCATTCGCGACCTCTCGCCGGAAAAGGCGCTTGACGCCGCGCGGAGGCGTGACGAAACCGTGACGGAAAGGAAACGTTTTCGGGCTGATGAAAAAAAGTACATTTTTTCCTTGACAGGAAACCGGGTGACGGACTAGTTTTCACGAAACACCATTGAGGACAACATGACCAACTTCACCGCCACCGCATTTTTCGCTTCCGATGAAAGCAGCCGCTTTTGGGGCTTCTTTTATTACTTTGGTCGCACCTGCGGTACAAGGGTGTTTGGGACGTTGTCGTAAAGCAAAACCAGACATTCAGGGCCGCGGGTGCATACATCCGCGGCTTTTCTTTTTGCCGCGGAACGAAGCGCCCGCATCCCTGTGCAACCACACAAAGGATGTGCATCATGAATCTCGGCAAGCAAGTTCGTCTCCAGCGTATCTTCAATCGTGAAACCGGCCGCGCCATCATTGTTCCCATGGATCACGGCGTGTCCGTCGGACCCATCGAAGGCATCGAGAACATCCACAAGACCGTCTCCGACATGGCCGACGGCGGCGCCGACGCCGTGCTGATGCACAAGGGCCTGTGCCGCTGCTGCTTCCGCGCGTCCGGCGAGGGCAAGGATCTTGGCCTGATCATCCATCTGTCCGCTTCCACGTCCCTGTCCAGCTACTCCAACAAGAAACGTCTCGTGTGCACTGTTGAGGAAGCCATCCGCCGCGGCGCCGACGGCGTGTCCGTGCACGTCAACCTCGGCGACGACAACGAGTGCGACATGCTCGCCGACCTTGGCGAAGTGGCCCGCGTGGCCGAAGAATGGAGCATGCCCCTGCTCGCCATGATCTACGCCCGCGGCCCGCGCATCTCCAACGAATTCGATCCCGCCGTGGTCGCCCATTGCGCCCGCGTGGGCGTGGAACTCGGCGCCGACATCGTGAAGGTGCCCTACACCGGCGACATCGACTCCTTCGCCGAGGTCATCGGCGGCTGCTGCGTGCCCGTCGTCATCGCCGGCGGCCCCCGCACCGAAACCACCCGCCAGTTCCTCGAAATGGTGGACAACTCCCTGAAGGCCGGCGGTTCCGGTCTTTCCGTGGGCCGCAACGTGTTCCAGCATCCCAAGCGCGTACAGCTTGTCCGCGCGCTTCGCGGCCTCGTGCATCAGGGCCTTTCCCTTGACGAAGCCCTCGCCGTGGTGGAAGGCTAGGGACGCCCGGAGGAGAGCGGGGCCGCGGCCTCTCTCCTCCGACCCCGGCCCGCGCGACGGTTCCGCCGCGCTTCGGCGGGGAGAATGATGCGTTTAAGGGCGTTTCCCCGGCGGGGACGCCGCCACGTTTCCGGTCAGGACATGAAAGCCTGATGCGGTCGAAACAACAGGAACGGAATCATGCCTGACATTCTTTTCAAAAGTGTGCCTTTCAGCAAGGAAGACGTGACGCTGGCCCTTGAGTCCGGCGTGGACGGAATCATCACCGACGCCGCGCATGTGGAGGGCGTCCGCACGCTGGCCCTGTGCGACGTGTGGGCCGAAACGGACATGCCGTCCGTGGCGCTCGGCTCCAAGGCCGAGGAGGAGTCCATCGCGGCCCGCATCGCCGGAGGCGAACGCCTCGTGCTGGCGCAGGGCTGGGAGATCATCCCGGTGGAAAACCTGCTGGCGCAGCCCGCCGTGGCCGGGAAGCTGGCGGTGGAGGCGTCGTCGCTGGCCGAGGCGCGTCTTGCGGCGGGCATCCTCGAATGCGGCGTGCCCACGGTGGTGGTGCTGCCCGAAGCCCTGTCGAACCTCAAGAGCATCATCGCGGAGCTGAAAGTGTCGCAGGGAACGCTGGAACTGGGCAAGGCGACCATCACCGACGTGAAGACCGTGGGCCTCGGGCACCGCGTGTGCGTCGATACCCTGACGCTCATGGAGCGGGGGCAGGGCATGCTGATCGGCAACTCCAGCGCGTTCACCTTCCTTGTGCATGCCGAGACGGAGCACAACGAATACGTCGCGGCGCGGCCTTTCCGCATCAACGCGGGCGGAGTGCACGCCTACGCCATGATGCCCGGCGACAAGACCCGCTACGTGGGCGAGCTGCGCTCCGGCGACGAAATCCTCGTCGTGGGCGCGGACGGGCGCACGTCGCTCGCCACCATCGGACGCATCAAGACCGAGGTGCGGCCCATGCTCATGATCACGGCCCAGATGGAAACCCCGGAAGGCGTCCGCACCGGCTCCGTCTTCCTCCAGAACGCCGAAACCATCAGGCTCGTGCGGACGGACGGCGCGCCGGTCAGCGTCGTGGCGCTCCGGCCCGGCGACGAGGTCGTGTGCCGTTCGGACGTGGCGGGACGCCATTTCGGCATGCGCATTCAGGAAAACATCCGCGAGATATAGCCATGCCCGAAACACCCAACGACACCCCCGCCGACTGGTCCTCCGCAGCGCCCTCGGAAGCTCTTCAGGATTTGCGCCGCCGCATCGACGCCGTCGACCGCGAACTGCTGGCCCTGCTCAACCGCCGTTCGGCCCTGAGCCTCGAAGTGGGCAAGGTGAAGGCGAACTCGTCCGGCCCGGTTTTCCGTCCGCAGCGCGAACGGCAGGTGCTGGACAACCTCGCCCGCGAAAATTCCGGCCCTCTGCCCGAGGAGCACCTTCGGGCCATCTGGCACGAAATCTTCGCCTCGTCCCGCAGCCTCCAGCGGCCCGTTTCCGTGGCCTATCTCGGTCCCGAGGGCACGAATTCCTATTTCGCCGCCGTGGATCTGCTCGGGCATCTCATGGACTACCGGCCCTGCAAGAACTTTCGGGAAGCCTTCGCCGCCGTGCACGGGGGCGAGTGCTCCCTCGGCGTGATCCCGCTCGAAAACGTCCTGCAAGGCTCCGTAGGCCAGTGTTTCGACCTGTTCATGGAATATGAGGTCTACATTCAGGCCGAGTGCGTGTCGCGCATTGAACACACGCTTTTGTCCGTGGAATCTTCCGCCGATACCGTGAAGGTGGTGTACTCCCATCCGCAGGCGCTCGCGCAGTGCCAGCGCTGGCTGCGTCGGCATCTGCCCGAGGCTTCGCTCGTCGCCTGCGACTCGACCGCCGCCGCCGCGCGCCGCGCCGCCTCCGAGCCGGGCAGCGCGGCCATCGGGCACAAGAGCCTCTCCACGATGCTCGGCCTGCCCATTCTCGCCTACAATCTGGAGGACGAGCCTTCGAACCAGACCCGTTTCGTGGTCATCGGTCCCAAGCCCACGGACGCCGCCGAAGCCAACAAGACGTCCGTTCTGTTCACCCTGCCGGACAAGCCCGGTTCGCTGGCGGGGATTCTGGAAATGCTGTTCAAGGCTGGGGTGAATCTTCGCAAGCTGGAGTCGCGTCCCCTGCGCGCCCAGCGTTGGAAGTACGCCTTCTTCGCCGATCTCGAGACGAACCTCCTCCGGTCCGATCTCGCCCCCGTTCTCGCCGAGCTCCGCAACACCTGCCACTCGTTCAGACTGCTGGGCTGCTACATGGCCGGGGAATAGGGGAATGAAGATTGGGGAGGGAGAAACTTTCTGGAGAAGGGGGGAGCACCCCCACGTTTCTCCCCCTCCCCAAACCTGCCGGCGCGGCTCGCGTCCACCCCTTCCTCTTCAAAGACTTTCGTGCTTATCGAATCCCTGTTGGACGGTTTTTCCTATTGCTTGCAGGCGGGGCCGTCCGATTGGCGTATAGGCCGGAAGTCCGTTTCCGTTATGGAAAAGGCCCGCATCAACAATGCGGGCCTTGTGTTTTTCGTCGTGTTCCCCGGAGACGTGCGCCTCCGAAACGGGCCGGCGCGTTCCCGCCATCCCCAGTTGACCCATACGAAAGTCTTGGGAGGGGAAGGGGAGGTTTGGAGGGGGAAGGGGGGGACCTTTCTCCAGAAAGGTCCCCCCTTCCCCCTTCAATCTTACTCTCCCTCTTTCTTTTTTTCCCAGTCGCTTTTCAACTGGCCGCAGGCGGCCTTGATGTCCTGCCCCTTGCTCTTGCGGAGGATGGCGGTAACGCCCTTGGACCAGAGGATTTTTTCGAAGGCGAGGATGTCGGCCTCGGTGGGGGCCTTGTAAAGCTGCGTCTCCGAGGGGTTGTAGGCGATGAGGTTGAGCTTGCCCTTGACGCGGGAGACGAGCTTCGCCAGCTCGCGCGCGTGCTCCGGCTGGTCGTTCACGCCGCCGAGAAGAAGGTATTCGAAGGTGATGTGCTCGCGCGTCTTGAGCGGGTAGCTTTCCAGCGTCGCCATGAGATCGTCGAGATGCCAGTTCGCGGCCTTGGGCATGATTTGGGCCCGAAGCTCCTGATTGGGCGCGTGCAGGGATACGGCGAGAAAGGCGAGGCCGCTGTCCCCGAGTTCGCGCAGGCCGGACTTGATCCCGCAGGTCGAAACCGTGATGCGGCGGGGAGAAAAATCCATCCCCTTGTCGTGGTTCAGCATTTCGAGGGCGCGGGTCACTTCGCGCAGATTGAGCAGCGGTTCGCCCATGCCCATGAACACCAGATTGCGGATGATTGGGTGGTCGATGCGGTTGTCCCCGAGCCGCATGCGGGCCACGAGAACCTGGCTCAGGATTTCCCCGGCGGTCATGTTGCGGACGAAGCCCATCGTGCCCGTACTGCAAAAGGTGCAGCCCATCGCGCAGCCGATCTGCGAAGATACGCACTGGGCGATGCGCACGGAGCCGTCCTGTCCCGTGCTCGGCAGGATGACCGTTTCCACAAGCGCGCCGTCGCGCAGGCGGAGGAGCAGTTTCTCCGTGCCGTCGGACGAGGTCTGCACCGTCACCACTTCGGGAAGTACGATTTCGGCCACCTCGGAGAGCTTGGCGCGGAGCTGCTTGGAAACGTCGGTCATCGCGTCGAAGGAGGTGGCGTGCTTCTGCCAGAGCCACTGCCAGACCTGCGCGGCCCGGAAGCGCGGCTGTCCGAGCTCCTCCACGATGAAGGCTTCAAGCTCGGGAAACGTCAGGTTCAGAATATCTATCATGGTCAACTTCGCGATCTTACAGGTGAATGACGGAAACCCCGGAGAACGTTCATGCCGCCCCCGACTGCGCGTCGAAAGCGGCACTCCAATCCGGCGGACCGGATGCGGCGGAACGCCCGCCTCAAAAACTTGTCCCCTTTCCAGCCTTCCGCCCACAGGGAACGCCGGGGAAGGCGGTACCGGGTCCGGAAGATGTCCCCTTTCGCCTACGGGGAACGCTTCCCAACAGGGATTCGATAAAGTCAAAAGTCTTTGAAGAGGAAGGGGGTGAGGTTTGGGGAGGGGGAGGGAGAAACTTTCTCCAGAAAGTTTCTCCCTCCCCCTCCCCAATCGTATTCGGGCTTACTTCAACCGGGCGGTGTAGTCCTTGACGAAGGCGATGGCGGAATCGCGGTCGGTGACTTCCCCGGCGACCTGCGCCTTGAGGAGCGCGTCGCGGATGGTGCCGACGGCGGGTCCGGGGGGCAGGCTGGTGTATTCCATGATCTCGTTGCCGTTGAGGAGCGGCTCAAGCAGCAGCTCGTCGGTTTCGGCGCGGGTCAGGTACTTGCTGTTGTGGTTGAAGTAGGTGTAGCTGCCGTCGCGGGCCTTGATGTCGGCGCGGCACATGGCGATGAGCCGTTCGGTTTCGGGCAGGGCCTTGAAGCGGCGGATGCCGCGGTCGGTCAGCATGAAGTGGAACATCATGTGATGCCGCACGAGGTGGCAGATCAGGTCGATGTCTTCGGGCGTGAAGTGCAGGCGGCGCAGAATCTTGCGGGTCACGCCCGCGCCCACGCGGTGGTGCTGGTAGAAGGTCCAGTGCCCGTTGAGGTGCTCGGCGGTGTACAGCTTGCCCACATCATGGAACATGGTGGCGAGGGTGCCGTACCAGTCCATGCTGAAGCCTTCCTCGGGGTACCGCTTCATGCACTCGATGGTGTGGTCGAACACGGTTTCGATGTCGCCTTCGTCGTTGCGTTCCTGCTTGATGCAGGACAGGGCCGCGATTTCGGGCATGAGGCCGTGCAGGAGCTGCGCTTCAAAGAGGAGCTGTACGAACTTCCACATGGATTCCGCCGCGACCTTGCGCCATTCTTCCATGATCTCGCGGGCGGGCACGTAGTCGAGAATACGGTTGGCGGACTGGATGATGCTCACCCACGTGTGCGGGTTGACGGGCAGATCGAAGTTCGCGGCGTAACGCAGTGCGCGGATGGCGAGCAGGTAGTTTCTGGCGAGGGTCTTGCCGGGATGCCCGATGAGCTTGACGCTTCCGGCCTTGTCGAAGTCCTCGAAATCCTTGGCTTCGGGATCGGAGGAATTGGATTCCTTGAGTTCGCCCTTGAGCTGGAGTTCCGCCAGAATGCGCGCGAGGCGCGGCGTGATGCGGAGCTGGCTGGCTTCGGGGTGGGAGGCGTCCTCCACGTCTGTGGGATAGAAGCGCAGGGTGACGCCGTTTTCCTCAAGCATCGCCATCGCGCCTTCCTCGGTATAGGAGACGGCGTTGGGGAAAATCTTGAAGAGGGTTTCCGTATCGCAGGCGCAGGCGATGTCCACGTCGAATACGCCGGTTTTTTCAAAGATCAGACCCTGCAACGGCGCATTGATGGCGTAGGCGTCGTAGCCGTTGCGCATGATGGCCTTGCAGAGCGTGGTCCCGGTCTTGATTTTATCCATGAGAGTGGCTTGATCCATGAACTGTTCTCCTGTCTGTCGAATAGCGGCACGAAGCCTTCGGACGGATTGCGAACGGAAAAACGCGGTCCGCGCCGTCGGCGTCAGTATACTCTTTGAGTAGGGTTTTTGTCAGCACCAAAGTCACAGCCGGACGCGGAAAAGTCAAGCTCTCTTCTGGAGATACCCTTCCCAGAAGGCGGGCCAGAGGCGGAGCAGTTCGCGCAGGGCACGGCCCCTGTGGCTGCGGGCCATCTTTTCCTCCGGCGTCAGCTCGGCGGCGGTGCGCCCCAGCTCGGGATCGAGGAAAACCGGATCGTAACCGAAGCCGTTTTTGCCGCGCGGGGAGCAGGCGACGCTGCCTTCCCAGACGCCGGGCGCGACGAGCGTGTCGCCCTCGGGCGTGCAGACGGCGATGACCGTGCGGAAACGGGCCGAACGGTTCCAGAGCCGCACGGAGGACAGGGCCGCCAGCAGCTTCATGGTGTTGCGCTCGTCCTTGGTTTCGCCCGGCAGATCGGGCATGTCGTCGCTGTAGCGGGCGGAACGCACGCCGGGCGCGCCCTCCAGCGCGTCCACTTCCAGCCCGGAGTCGTCGGCGATGGCGACGAGGCCGGTGCGGCGCGAAACGTCGCGGGCCTTGAGCAGGGCGTTTTCTTCAAAGGTGGAGCCCGTTTCCTCCACTTCCGGGAGATTGGGGAAGGCGTCGAGGCCGACCACGCGCAGGCCGAAGGCGCGGAGCGGTTCTTCCAGCTCGCGGACCTTGCCCTTGTTGCGGGTGGCGAGGACGATGGTGACGGGTTCCTTGTCGGGCGCGGCGGCCTGTTCGCTCATGTCTGCTCCTTGCGCATTGCGGCTATATTGCGTACCACCAACGGATTCCGTGGCGTTCTCTTGCGCCGCGCAGTGTGCCGCCAATCCCGTGCCCCGTCAACAGAGCCGGGCCGGGAAGAGAGTGGCGGGGAGGGCGTTTTCCGAAAAAATCCCTCCTTCGGCATCCCTTCCCGGAACAGGTCGGCGGAGAGGTTTGCGGCGGAAGTTCCGTTCGGGCGGTTTCCCGTCGGAGCCTTTCATAAGGAAAGGCCCCCGGACAGGCCCCGGACCGGATTCCTTCCGTGTCCGTTTTTCGAACGTATGCGGCGTCCGCCGAGCTCCGGCCGATTCCGTGCGTATATTTCTACGAGACGAGGTGTTCCATGTCCGTTTCCCTGCGTTGTTATTCCACAAGCCTCGGCTGTCCCAAAAACCGGGTGGATACCGAACGGCTTCTCGGTTCGCTCGGGGTGCGTCTGGTTCCCGTGGACGCGCCGGACGAGGCCGAACTGGTGTTCATCAACACGTGCGCCTTCATCCAGCCCGCCACGGAAGAGTCCGTCCGCACCATCGCGCAAGCCATCGCGGACATCGAGGATTTGCCCAAGCGTCCTCTGCTGGCGGTCGCCGGGTGTCTCGTGGGGCGTTACCATGCCGAAGATCTCGCTCCCGAGCTGCCCGAGGTCGATCTGTGGCTGGACAACAGCGATCTGGAGGCATGGCCCGCCATGCTGGCCCGCAAGCTCGGCCTGCCCGAACCGACCGTGCCGGGCCGCATCCTGAGCACGGGGCCGTCCTATGCGTGGCTCAAGATCAGCGACGGCTGCCGCCATGCCTGTTCCTTCTGCGCCATCCCCAACATTCGCGGGGGGCACCGGTCCCACACCAGGGACATGATCGTCCGCGAGGCGCGCGCCCTGATCGATCAGGGCGTCAAGGAACTGAACCTTGTGGCGCAGGACGTGACGGAATGGGGCTGCGATCTCGACGGCAAGCAGGATTTGCGCATGCTGCTCGACGGCCTTTTGCCGTTGTCCGGGCTTGAGCGTCTCCGTCTGCTCTATCTCTATCCCGCCGGTCTGACCCACGACATGCTCAAGTATCTGCGCGACGCGGGCAAGCCGTTCGTCCCCTATTTCGACGTGCCGGTGCAGCATTCGCATCCCGACATCCTGTCGCGTATGGGGCGTCCGTTCGCCCGCAATCCCCGCGAGGTCATCGACCGCATCCGCAACGTGTTTCCCGAAGCCGCCCTGCGAACGAGCATCATGGTCGGGTTCCCCGGAGAGACCGAGGAGCATTTCGAGCATTTGCAGGCGTTCATCGAGGAAGTGCGCTTCCAGCATCTGGGCGTATTCGCCTATCGCGCCGAAGAGGGGACTCCCGCCGCCGTCATGCCGGATCAGGTGGAGGATCGCGTGAAGGAGTGGCGGCGCGATTCGCTCATGGAAGCGCAGGCGGACATCAGCGCCGAGTGGCTCTCGCAGTTTGAAGGCGACCGACTGTCCATCCTCGTGGACGCGCCGCATCCCGAGTGGCCCGGCCTGCACACCGGGCGGGCGTGGTTTCAGGCTCCCGAAATCGACGGCATGGTCTACGTCAGCGGACCCGGCGTCGAGCCCGGCGCGCTCGTCGATGCCGATATCGTCGAGTGCCGCGACTACGATCTGGTCGCTCTCGCCTGACAGGGGAGAGTGAAAGGAGTTGAAGATTGGGGAGGGGGAACTCTTCTCCAGAAGGGTTCCCCCTCCCCCACCCCTCTTCTTCCTAAGACTTTTGACTTTATCGAATCCCTTTTCCAAGGGAGTGCGCGTGGACGGAAGGCGGGGCGGTGTGTTGAGGAAAAAGAAAGGCGAGGATGCGTCCTCGCCTTTTCGTTTACTCTTGCACTTCAAATCCGGCTGCGATGAGCTCCGCCGAGGTGACGGCGCCGCTTCTGAGAATATGGAGTTTGCCGTCCTCCAGCAGTTCGACGAGGGTGGAGGGCAGGCCGCCCGCAGGGGCCGGAGGTTCGTCGAGGACACCCTTGACCGAGACGAGGAGTTCCTTGTCGAGCTGGTCGGCGCTGACCACGGCGGGCGTTCCGCTGATGTTCGCGCTGCTGGAGGTAATGGGTTCGCCCACGGCCTCCGCCAGCGCGCGGGCCACGGGATGCGAGGAAAGGCGCACCGCGACGCGGCCCGTTCCGCCGGTGAGGATGTCGGGCACGCGGAGCCGCGCCGGGAAAAGCACCGAAAGCGGGCCGGGCCAGAAGCGTTTCAGAAGCGGCATGAAGCCGTCGGGAACCTTGGCGACCATGTCGAGCTGTTCCCAGTTGCCGAGGATCAGCGGCAGCGGGCGCACGGTGGAGCGGTGCTTGGCGCGGTAGACGCGCGCGGTGGCGTCGGCGTCGAGAGCCCGACTTCCGAGCGCGAAGAAGGTTTCCGTGGGAAAGATGACGGGGTGACCGTCAAGCATGAGTTCCGCCGCGTGTTTCAGGTCTACGTAGGGCGACGTGTTGGCGTCGTTGGTCTGTGATGCTGTCATATGCTTGCCTCCCGGACCTGCCGATGTTAGGTGAAGGCTCTCTTTTCAGAGCTTGCACGGCTGCGGTCTGTCCGCAGCATTCATTTATCCCCGAAAGGATATCATGACGTTAAAACCGTTGCGTATCGTTGCCGTCGGGCGTTTGCGGACGCCTTTCTGGAAGGCCGCCGCCGATCACTACGTGGAGCGGCTTGTCCGTTGGCGGGCGTTCACTGAGACCATCGTCAGGGACGGCGATCCCGCTTTGCCCATTGTTGACCGTAATGCTTTGGAAGGCAAGGGGATTCTCGCCGCCCTGACGCCGGCGGACACCCCCGTGGCGCTCGACGAGCGCGGAAAGACCTTTACCTCCCGGCAATTCTCCACTTTTCTGGAGCAGCTTTCCGAGAATGCCGGGCGGCGTCCCTGTTTCATCATCGGCGGCGCGTTCGGGCTGGACGACGCCGTGAAGCGGGCCGCCAGGCACACGATTGCCCTCGGCCCCCTCACCATGACCCACGAGCTCGCCCGCGTCGTCCTCTTCGAGCAGCTTTACCGCGCCGAGTCCCTGACGCGGGGATTGCCGTATCATCATTGAGGGGAGAAGAGAGGGAGATTGGGGAAGGGGAGGAGAAACTTTTCTGAAGAAAAGCTTTCTCCTCCCCTTCCCCAAACCCCATCCCCTTCTCTTCCAAAGACTTTCATAAATGGGGCGGACGGCGGGCGCGGAGGGGTGGACCTTGGCGGAAGTTTCCCGGCGGCGCGTTTTCGTGGTGTTCCTGTTTTTTGTACGGGAATGTTTTGGTGTTTCCGCAGATCGTAAACGGGGCACACCTGACGGCCTTGGGACGGAAAGAACGGGTTCCGCGTCCGGCGTATGCCCGCCGCGGAACCCCGTGTTTACGTTTAGAGGGGGGCGTGGGGGGAAAAATCCCCCCCCCCCCCGGAGGCAATTTGTTAAAAA
>CAUHBW010000039.1 GCA_959604115.1 uncultured Bilophila sp.
GACGGCTTCAAAGTGGATCATCATCAGCAGCGAAAAGTAGTACAGCAGGGAAGGGAGCAGGGCGGCCTTGGCGACGGCCAGATAACCGGCTCCGGTCACGTCCGCCATGACGAACGCCGTCGCGCCCATGATGGGCGGCATGAGCTGCCCGCCGGTGGAGGACACCGCCTCCACGGCCCCGGCGAACGAAGGCGTATAGCCCACGCGCTTCATGAGCGGGATGGTGAACGTCCCGGTGCTGTAGACGTTGGCGACGGCGCTCCCGGAAATGGACCCGAACAGCGCGGACGCGAAGATGGAGACCTTGGCGGGCCCGCCCTTGGAACGCCGGGTCAGCACGCAGGCGAGATCCAGAAAGACCTGACCCAGCCCCGCCCGCTGGAGGAAACACCCGAACATGACGAAGGCGAAAATCATGGTGGAGGAAACCGCCAGCGGAATGCCGTACAGCCCTTCGGTCACGAGATACAGCTGTTCGCAAAGCATTCTGTAGGTGACGCCGTCGTGCCGGAGAATGCCGGGCAGATACTGCCCGCCGAGGCCGTAGGCAAGGAAGGCGCTCGCCACGATCACCAGCGGCAGTCCCGCCACCCGGCGCGTCGCTTCCAGCACGAGCAGAACGGCGACGGTCGCGCAGACGGTTTCCGCATCGGTCACGGGGTCCACATACCGGATGCGTTCCATGTAGTAGTCGATGTCGGAGGCGAGGAAATACGCGGTGACGAAGGCCCCGCAGATCAGGACGAGGTCCAGCGCCAGCCAGCCGGGATGTTCCCGCTCGCCTTCCGGGATTTTTCTGGGGGGAAAGTAGAGAAAGACCAGGGCAAGCACGATCCCCAGATGGATGGTGCGCAGCAGTTGGGAGTCGATGATGCCGAACCCGGCCGTAAAATAAATTTGGAAGAGGGCCAGGCCGACGGCGATGACGCTGGCGACGCCCTTCAGCGCGTCTCGTGAAATCATGGTTCCTCCGTGCGATCGAAAGAGAGATTTTTCTCCGAAAAAATCAGGACACCGGTCTGGAGAACGGCGTGCCGCTCCGGCAGGGGAAAACATACGTGGGCAAAGGGCCGTTCATGCCGCTCCGTTCCGTTTTTTTTAACAAGTTCGCTTCACAACTGATGAACGCGTGCCGTCTGTAGGGGGACGTTTTGGGGAAAGCGAAACGGCGGAGCGTGCGGCTCATTCCGCAATGCGGTTTCCCGCGACGAACCCTTCGTAGATGGCCTTGACGTAGTCCTTGGGACCGGTCGCGTCTCCGCTCACGAGGAACGGGATGCCCAGTGCCTCGAGGGCGGGCCTCAGCCGCTGGTTGGGACGCGCGCCCACGGCGAGAATGATGGTGTCCAGCCGATCCACGACTTCGGTTCGCCCCCGGCGTTCAAGCGTGACGCTTGTCGGCGTCACCCCGGTGACCTTCGCGCCGGTGAGCTGGTGCAGGGACGGGGTCCGCTCGAAGGCGTGAAGCAGGCAGATGCGTGCGTCCTGCGGCAAATCGACGGCGATGCCGTCCCGCATTTCAATGACATACACTTCTCTGGCCTCCTCCTCGACGAGCAGGTGCGCGGTTTCCGCCCCGATGGCTCCGCCGCCGATGATGGCGACGCGCCGCCCGACCGGCGCCTTGCCCTCCAGAACGTCGTCGACCGGCACGGCCCTGCCGTCGGACAGCCCCCGGATGGGCGGGACAAAGGGGACGGAACCGGTGGCGAGGATGACCGCGTCGGGTTTCCGGCGGTTCAGTTCCGCTTCGGTGACGGGGGCGTTCAGATGGATGTCCACGCCCAGCCTGCGGATTTCCCGTTCCAGATGGTCGCAGGCTTCGCCGTACCGCGCCTTGTGCGGGGGCACGGCGGCCAGACGCAGCCGTCCGCCCAGCCGGGACCTGTCGTCCCACAGCTCCACGCGATGTCCGCGCAGCGCCGCAACGCGGGCGGCCTCCATGCCGCTGGGGCCGCCGCCGATCACCATGACGCTGCGGGATGCCGCTGCGGGACGGACGGCGAAGGCGTCCAGCGTTTCCCGGCCCGTGCGGACGTTCAGGGCGCATCTGACCTGCCGATCTTCGGCGGAACGGTCGTGGCAGCCCTTGTTGCACGCGATGCAGTGGATGATCTCGTCGAGGCGGCCCTCTTTGAGCTTGTCCGGATAATCCGGATCGGCGATGAGCGTCCTGCCGATGCACAGGATGTCGGCCTTGCCGGTTTCCAGCGCGTGGAGCTGGATTTCGGGCCTGTCGATCTGACCGGCCGCCATGACGGGAATCCGCACGGCTTCGCGGACGTTTTCCGCAAGATAGAGGTTCACGCCGTGCTTGTGGTACATGTTGGATACCGTGCGCACATACGGATACATCCCGGCGGAGACGCTCAGCGCGGCGACGCCCAGCGATTCGAGGTACTGCGCGATGCGGGCGGAAAGCTCCATGTCGATGCCGCCCTCGCGCAGTTCGTCCCCGACGATGCGGCATGTGATGGGATAGTCCTCGCCGACGAGCTGGCGTGCGCGGCGAATGATTTCCGTGACGAACCGCATCCGGGCATGGAAGTTGCCGCCGTATCGGTCGCTCCGCCGATTGGTGAGCGGCGACATGAACGCGCAGATCAGATACCCGTGCGCGCAGTGCAGTTCGCAGGCGTCGAAGCCCGCCTCCCTGGCGCGGCGCACGGCCTGTGCGTAATATTCGACGTACTGTTCGACTTCATGGGTTTCCAGCGCTCGTGGAGCGTCGTATTCGGCCTTGAATACGGAATGGACTTCCGGCTCGAAGTAGGACGGCGCGACGGGCTGAAAGCCGGATGTCCGGGCATTGGTTTCCCGCCCGGCATGGTGCAGCTGCGCGGCGATGAGGCAATCGTGGCGGTGCACGGCCTCGGTGAGCCGACGAAGGCCGGGGATGCACGCGTCGTCATGAATGAAGATTTGTCCGCCGAAGTTGCCGTCCGGCCAGATGCAGAGGGAGCCGACGATGATCATCGACACCCCGCCCTTGGCGCGGCGTTCGGTGTAGGCGATTTCCGCTTCGCTGACGGAACCGTCTTCGGTCATGTGCACCGACATGGGAGCCATGACGAACCGGTTTTTGAGGCGGAGGGGGCCGACGGAGATCGGCTGGAACAGGGGAGTGACGTTCATGGGGGCGGCTCTCAGAGAAATGAGGGTGAATGAGGGGCCCGCTTTGCCGCGAAGAACCTCAGGAGGACGCGCGGGGAAACGGCCGGGGCAAGCCGCGGGGGCGGAGCCCCGGAGTTTCGCGGGCATAGCGCCATGAAACGGGGACTACAGCGCGTACGCGGCGACCAGTCCCTGATGCATGGCGTCCAGAATCTTGCCGGGCGCGACGCAGTCGCCGATGGCCTTGTGCGGCAGGCGCATGTGTTCCAGTTCGCGGGCCAGCATGTTTTCCGAACGGTATCCGACGCAGATCGCCGTGGTGTCGAACGCTTCCAGCCATTCCTCGACCCCGTAGGCGTCCCGGACGCGGAGCCGCCCGGTATTCGTGGCCTCCACGACTTCCATGCCGGTCAGCAGTCTGACGCCGTATCGCTCAAGCCGGGGCATCAGGGTATGGCGAGCGCGCCATTCCATGTCCTGCGCCACCTCCGGGCGCATTTCGAGAATGGTTACCGCGTGTCCGCGTTCGCCGAGGAAGTCGGCCAGCTCGCAGCCGATCATGCCGCCCCCGATGATCAGCACGCGATGGCCGGGCCTTACGGTTTCCAGCAGGATGTGCTCCGCCGTCGTCATGTTGGGCAGCTCCGTGGCGAAGCGCGGGATCGCCGGACGGGAACCCGTCGCCAGCAGGGTCATGTCAAAGCCCCGCGCCTGAAGCAGTTGTCCCGTAACGGTCACGCCGCAGCGGATGTCCACGTTGAGGGCTTCCAGCTCATGGCGGAAATAGCGCACGAGCTGGAGCAGGCCGTCCTTGAACGGGGGCCGCGACGCGGGGTGAAGCAGTCCGCCGATGTCTTCGCCGCGCTCGAACAGCGTCACGCCGTGCCCGCGCTGCGCGGCGGTCAGCGCCGCCTGCAGCCCCGCCGGTCCCGCGCCGACGACGGCGACCTTGAGCGGCTTGTCCGCCTTGACGTCTTGAGGATACTTTCCTTCATAGCCCGCGCGCGGATTGATGGCGCAGGTGATGTCCAGCAGCTTGCCGGTACGCCCGGTGCAGCCTTCGTTACAGCCGAGACAGACTCTTGCGGAGTCCAGACGGTTTTCGGCGAACTTGTTGATGAGTTCCGGTTCGGCGATGAGGGCGCGCCCGAAAGCCACCATGTCGGCCTTGCCGTCGCGGATGACCTGATCCGCAATGGCGGGGTGCACGTACCGCCCGACGGAGATGACCGGGACGCGGTTGCGGACGGCCTCTTTGACCTGCCGCGCGGCGTCGGAAAGCCACGCTTCGGGCGTGCAGGAGGGCGGCGAGATGAGGTGCTTGGTTTCGCCGATGCCCGCCGAAATATGGAGCGCATCGACCCCGGCGTCGACCAGCGGATTGACCAGCCGCAGCGTTTCTTCAAGCGTCATGCCTCCGGGGAGGCCGTCCTCGACGTTATGCCGGTAGGCAATGGGGAAATCGCCGCCGACCGCCTTGCGGATGGCCCGGACGACCGCCAGCGGCATGCGCAGACGGTTTTCGAGGCTTCCTCCGTAGGCGTCCTCCCGACGGTTCGTCAGCGGAGACACGAACTGGCTGAGCAGGTAGCCGTGCGCGCCGTGGATCTCCAGCATGTCGAAACCGGCTTCCCGAACGCGGCGGGCGACCTGCGCATGGGCGTCTATGATGCATTCGATGTCTTCAATGTCCAGCACCATGCTTTCGGCATGGTTGCAGAAACGCGGCACATACGAAACCATCGGCGTGGCGAACCCGGAAATGGCCGGATTGACGCAGCGCCCGCCGTGGATGAGTTGCAGCGAAGCCCGTGCGCCGTGCGCCTTGATGGCCTTGGCCAGTTTGGAAAGCCCTTTGATCTTGCTGTCGTCCGCCGCGCTGATGCCCCGGATGAAGGCGGTTCCGCGAGGTTCCACGGCGGTTCCTTCGATGCTCACCAAACCGACGCCGCCCTTGGCGCGCTCCGCGTAATAGTGGATCAGCCGTTCGGTGACGTCGCCGCCTCTGGTGGCGAAATTGGTCAGCATGGACGGCATGACGGCTCGGTTGCGGACGACCAGCGTATTGATCGTGATGGGACTCAACAGACCTGATGTTGACATGGTGTCTCCCGAATAGGTGGCGCCGGTGCGTCGGCTCGGCGGACGCAAGCGGTACGCGCCGGACTCGCCGCGACGCCGTTGTATGAAAGAAAAAAGGAATGAAGGCTCCGGTGCGTTACCGGGAACGGAGCGGATGCCCGTGGAAATGGTGGGGAAACCCCTCTTCCGCATGAGAAAAAGCAAGGATCGCGCCAAAAGGGCGTTTTGTACTTTTTTGCTCAAACGCGGTGCTATTTCACGATGTTAGCGATGGAGGCCGAAACGCGGGCGTTCATGAGATGTTCAATAATCGGACATGAATGATCGGACATGTCCGATCTTGGGACACGCGCTTGTCTCTCGTATGCAAATCGACTACGGTGTAACCCGCCAAAATGGTTGAAACGGCGTTTCGACGCCGATTGGAGAACGTGAGGGGAACCGCCGGACGCGGGGGGCTTTCACATGCATTCTGGAGAAAAGGCTATGAAAGGCGCGGCACCGGACGCCATGTTCGTCCAGTGGCAACGTTTTGTGGCGGGACGGGAGGTCGATCGGAACATCGTCAGGCCGATGGTGTACGAGTCGTGGCTTCGTTCCCGGGCATACGGCGTACGGCATGATCAACGCTCCGAACGCCGCGTCGATGACGCCCGGCTCGCCGAATTGCTCGCGGCGAACGGTGAATTCGTCGAAAGCTCCAAAGTCATCATGGAGAAACTCTTCACGGCTGTTGAGGATGCCAACAGCGTGATCTCTCTGGCGGACAGTCAGGGCGTCGTGCTGCATACGCACGTCCACAGCAACCGGGGGCATCGCCTTCCCAGCCATATGCCGGGCTCCATTTTTTCCGAGCGAGTTTGCGGAACAAACGGCATCGGAACGTGCCTGCACTGCGCCGCTCCCGTGGAACTCGTCGGGGCGGAACACTACTGCGCCCATGATCATGTCTGGTACTGTTCCGCCGCCCCCATTTTCGATTCAAAAACAAAGCTGCTCGGCGTCTTCAACATTTCCATTTCATGCGAAAGTTTCCACCACCATACCCGTGGGATGGTGGAGGCCGCCGCGCATGCCATCACCGAACAGGTTTGCCTGCGCGAACTGCTGAGCGAGCAGGCCGCCATCATGGAATTGCTGGACGAAGGGCTGATCGTGGTGAACCACGAAGGGCTCCTGAAATCCATCAGCCAGAAGGCCTGCGCCATTCTGGGGATTCCCTCGCCGCAGGGCTCCGTCCACATCAGCCGGATTCTCCCCGCCGCGGACATGCTGCATACGGCGCTGACGCGGCAAGTCGGCTTTCACGATCAGGAAGTGCTGCTGGATCTGCCGCAGGGAACCACCTCATGCCTGATTTCGGCCGCTCCGACGCCGCAGAAGGGGGTCGTCTTCACGCTGCGGGAAGGCAAACGGATGCGCGAGCTGGCCACGCGGGCTCTGGGCGCCAAGGCGACGTATACGTTCGATCGGATCATCGGCGAGTCGGACATGGTGAAAGAGACGATCCGTCAGGGCAAGCTCGCGGCGCAGAGCGACATGACAACGCTGATCATCGGTGAATCCGGCACGGGCAAGGAGCTGTTCGCCCAGGCCATACACAACGCGAGCAGCCGCGCCAATCAGCCGTTCGTCGTGGTCAACTGCGGCGCCTTGCCGCGAAATCTCGTGCAGTCGGAATTGTTCGGCTATGACGAAGGCGCGTTTACGGGCGCGAGCCGTCAGGGAAAGCCCGGCAAGTTCGAGCTTGCCGACGGAGGAACCATTTTTCTCGACGAAATAGGGGAAATGCCGCTTGAGGCGCAGGTCAGCCTGCTGCGGCTGCTGCAAAACCGCGAGGTGACCCGCGTAGGCGGAAAGAGCGCCCGGCGGATCAATATCCGCGTCATCGCCGCGACGAACCGCAATCTGGAAGAAGCCGTGCGGCAGAACGTGTTCCGGCACGATCTGTATTATCGGCTCAATGCGTTTCTGTTGAGCATTCCGCCGCTCGCGGCGCGGCGCGGCGACGTGGAGCTTCTGGCGAATCATTTTCTGCACAAATTTTCAGCGGCTCTCGGCAAGCGCGTGCGGGCCATCAACGCCGAGGCGCAGGCGTTGCTTTGCCGGTATCCGTGGCCCGGCAATATCCGCGAGCTGGAAAACGCCATCGAGCGCGCCGTGAACGTCTGCGGCGGACAGGCGCTGATGCCGGGCGACTTTCCCGCCGCCATTCTTCAGCACAAGGCCGTCTCCGGTTCCGGCCGGAAAAGCGGTCGGCTTTGGGAACAGGAAACCGAAACGATCAGGAAGGCGATTCTCGAAACCAACGGAAACCTGCGGCAGGCCGCGCGGCTTTTGGGGATTTCGCGGAGCACGCTGTATTTGAAGATACGGAAGTGCAATCTCCGGCGCGAAGAGCTGCTGGGTTGACGCCTCCTCTTCGCCCTCCCGGCAAGCCGCCCCGCGCCCGCGTCGGCCGTTTTTCGTTGCCGGAGGCGGACGGCGGCCCGTCCGTTTGTCCGGCTTGCGGCGTCAGGTCGCGGCGTCGCTTCTTCCCGGTGCGTGAGGCGAATCCCGTGTCGGCTCGTCCTCCCGCGTCCATACGGCGGCGTTCCGGCTCCAGTCGGCGGTGATCAGGGTTCCCTTGCCGGGGGCGGTTTCGAGGGTGAAGGCGCCGCCGCTGAGTTCGACGCGTTCGCGCATGGTCTTGAGGCCGAGGCCGCGCCCGGCCCCTGCGGCGGCGGTCGGATCGAACCCGCGTCCGTCGTCCCGGATGGACACCACCACTTCCTCGCCCGTGGTGATGATGGACAGGCTCGCCCGGGTCGCTCCGGCGTGTTTCGCGATGTTGTTGAGGCTCTCCTGTACCAGACGGAAGATCACGACGCGCAGCGACGGAGGGAGCGTTTCGCCCGTCTCCGCCTCCACCTCTAGACGCAGTTCGGGGTGGGCCGCCTGATAGTCCCGGCAGAACATCCGGATGGAATTGAGCAGCCCGAGGTCGATGTACGCGGGCCGCAGCTCGTTCTGGATGCGCCGCAGTTGCCGGGCCAGTCCCTTGACCAGTTCCACCGCCTCGGCAAGCGGGACATGCGCCTGAACGACGTCCCGTTCCCGCAGCATGAGCAGCGCCCGTTCGATGCCGAATTTTACCACGCTGATGGTCGCGCCCACGTCGTCGTGCAGCTCGGCGGCGAGCCGGAAGCGTTCCTCTTCCTGCGCC
The DNA here is from genome assembly GCA_959604115.1 of uncultured Bilophila sp. Classification (GTDB taxonomy): domain Bacteria; phylum Desulfobacterota; class Desulfovibrionia; order Desulfovibrionales; family Desulfovibrionaceae; genus Bilophila. The sequence continues at coordinate 8,402 of CAUHBW010000039.1, forward strand.
AGAATGAGCCGCCGGGAAAGCCGATCCAGTTCCGCCGTCCGGTCGCGGACCTGCTCTTCGAGGTGGTCGTGGGAACGTTGCAGCTCTTCCTCGCGCTCCTCCAGCCGGTTGATGAAGAAGGCCACCGAGCGGGCCATCTCCCGCACTTCGCCCGCGCCGTCGCGGGGCAGCGGGGTTTTGACGTTCAGGGTGCGCAGGCGCATGCATTCGTTGAGCCGGATCACCGGGCTGACGACGCACTTCGCCAGATACACGTACACGCAGGCGATGAGCGACAGCGAAAACAGCATGATCCCCATAAGCGAGAAGAAAAATGAGGACATCCACGTCCGGAGCGTATCCCGGGAACGCGCCGTATCGTCCCGGGCCTGTTCGGACAGCCGTTCGGCGTTCAGCAGAATGGCGTCGGCCAGCGCGTTGATCCGCAATCCCTGCGCGCCGACCTCGCGGCTGGCGGCGTGCAGCTGGCGGAACAGCGACAGGACGCCGTTTTCGTCGAGCGCGCAGATCACGATCTGCTCGTACAGACGGTCGCCCGTTTCCGCAACGTCCGGGTCCAGACGCATGGACGAGGCCGGATCCAGTTCCTTGCGGGCTTCCCCGAGCTGCGCGTACAGATCGTTCCGCACCCGCAGCCCGTACGGCGCGTCGATGTCCGTACACAGGGCAAGCAGCAGGGATATCGACATGTGCAGATGGTGGTTCCAGTGTTCGATTTGCGTATAGCCGGGCGCATCCGAACTGAGGTTTTCCAGTTCCCGGGACAGAACGCGCAGGCTCTTCACCAGCCGGGTCCGCTGGTTCCTGATCTCCAGCATGCGCGCGACGCGCTGTTCCAGCGTTTCGGCGATGTCCTCGAAGGACGCGATCTGCGCCTTGAGCGCGTGGAGCCGGCCCGGATAAAACCCTACGGATTCCATGCGCCCGATGGTGCCCTCCAGCTCCCTGATGCGCCAGAGCAGCTCTTCAAGACCGCGCCGGAGCACCAGATCGTTCTCGCTTTGCGCCAGACGGAAGCTCATGCCCCGTATCCATTCGCATTCCCGCACCAGCGTGGCGGTCAGGTTCAGGGCGGGAAGCTGGGTTTCGACCGTCCCGTCCACGACCGACATGGCCTGACGGAAGGCGTAGAGCTGTACTCCGGAAACCAGCAGAAAGGCGCAGGCGAACATGAGCAGCGGGATGCTGACGGCGAAGGCGATGCCCCGCAGACGGTGCGGGTTCATGGGCGGCCTTCCTTGTCGATGCCGTCCAGCGGCGACAGGGTTCCGAGGCCGAGCGTGTCCAGATGCCGGACCGGGGGAAGGGAAAGCAGACCGTAGGGCATGGTCGCCAGCCACAGCATGGGGCGGTCTTCGGCGACGACGCGCTGGAAGGCGGCGTACAGCTCCCGCCGCTTGCCGGGATCGGTTTCCGAGGAGGCGTCCGACATGAGCCTTTCGGCGTGGGGATTGGCGTACTTGCCCATGTTGGCCCACGGGATGTTGCTGCGGGCGTTCCGGGCGCTGTAGAGGCGGTGGATGCCGACCACGGGATCGTGCCATGCGAACAGCTCGTCCAGCGAAACCTGAAACGCGCCCGTGGAAACATGCCGCATCCATTCGGAGAACTGCATGGAGTCGCGGGGCACGATTTCGACGCCGAGCCGCGCGAACTCATGCCGCAGGAGCCCGACCACCGGAGGGAAAAAGTCCGTGCCCGGCGTATAGTCGAGGACGAGGGTGAACCGTTTTCCGTTCTGTCCGCGCGGGTAGCCCGCCTCGTCCAGCAGCCGCCCCGCCAGTTCCGGATCGAACGGTTCCATGAGGGGCGCGTGGTAGGGGGCTCCGGGCGGAATGGGGCCGTACTGCGGTTCCGCCATGCCGAACAGGCGGGCCAGGGCGTTCCGGTCCAGCGCGAGCGACAGGGCCTTGCGGACCCGGGGATCGTCGAGCGGGGCGGCCTCAAGATTGCAGTCGAGCACGAGATAGGCGTGCAGGTTCGGTATGGGCGTGATCCGTACGGAACGGAAAGGATAGTTCTGGCGGAAGGCGTCGAGGATCAACGGCGACGAGAACAGGTACACGTCCGCCTCTCCGCTGGACAGGGCCAACGGAATCTCGGCCTGATCCCAGTAGATGCGGAAGGTGACGCGATCGAGCAGCGGCTTTCCCGGCAGGAAAAAACGCGGGTTCCGGACCAGACGGACGTACCGGTTCGGAACGAAGGCCTCCAGCATGAACGGTCCGGACCCCACGGGAGCGAGATTCGCTTCCTGCGCGTCCAGCGGCCTGCCGTCGCCGAAGACATGGCGCGGCAGGATGGGCACGAGGGAGGGGATGAGGACGGCGGGCAAGGCCGGGAAGGGGCGGGACAGCCGCACGACGGCGGTGTGCGCGTCGGGGGTTTCCACCGCCTCCACGGGTTCGAGCATGGGGCCGAAGGGATGGTTGTCGCGGCTGGCCATGATGGAGAAGGCCACGTCGGAGGCGGTGATGGGCGTGCCGTCGTGAAAGAAGCCTTCGCGCAGGGAGAAGGTGAAGGTGCGGTAGTCACGGCTGTGCGTCCAGCAGGAGGCGAAGTAGGGACGGGGGTCGCCCTCGGGAGAGAGCCGGGTCAGCCCGGCGAACAGCTGCGCGCCGATGGACCCCACCAGACTGCCGGACAGAAGCACGGGATTGAAGTGCGGCGGATTGTCCTCAAGCGCGATGACCAGTTCGTTTTTCGGCGTTTCCGCAAGGGCCGGGCAGACCGTCGGCAGGAGCAGCAACAGGACGAGGAACGCCTTCACGAGCCGTTCCCCACGGTGATGAGCCCGTGCTGCACCGCGAACATGGTCACTTCGCAGGCGTTCCTAAGGGACAGTTTCCGCATGAAGTTGGTCCGGTGGCAGTTGACCGTGCGCTCGGCGATGAACAGGCGTTCCGCGATGTGCCTGTTGGAGTGGCCTTCCGCGACCATGACCAACACCTCACGTTCCCTCTGGGTCAGTTGTTCGAGCGGCGACGGAGGCGCGGGTTCCGGTTCCTTGACGTAGTTGTCCACCACATATTCCGCCAGTTCCGCGCTGATGTGGCGGCATCCCCTGAGCACGGACTGGATGGCGAAGAAAAATTCGTCCGAGTCGGCCGTCTTGAGCAGATACCCCTGCGCCCCGGCCTTGAACGCCGCCCGCAGATGCTCCGGGGTCGCGCGCATGGAAATGACGAGGACGGCGGTTTCCGGACTGCCCTCCCGGACTTTCGGGATGACGTCCAGTCCGTCCAGTTTCGGCATGGCGAGATCAAGCAGCAGGATGTCCGGGCGCAGGCGCAGGGTCGTTTCGACCGCCGCGAGGCCGTCCCCGGCTTCCCCCACCACGTTCAGTTCGCTCCGCAGGGAAAGGAGCTGCCTGAGGCCGCTCCGAAACAGCGCGTGATCTTCCGCGAGCACAATGGATACCGACATGTCCGTTCTCCTGCTGTAGTCAATAGTCGCCGCCAGTGTACGGCCTATTCCGGGCGGGAACAATACGTCGCCTCCACCGGAAAACTAGAGCGTTCGCTCTATTGTCCGGGCGCGCTCTCCGGCGCTATTCCTGCACTATGGCGGCGGAAGCCGCGAGACAAACCAAGGAGCAGGCATGAAGACACGCACGCTGGTATGGGCAACGGCCCTGACCTTGATTCTGGGAGGCGGGATGCGTCTGCACGCCGCCGATCGGCTGGCGGACACGCTGTACCACAACGGAACCATCTACACGATTGCGGAAACGCGGAGCGAGGCCCGGGACGTCGGCAAGGCCGGACGGGCCGAAGTCGTGGCGACGCGGAACGGCAGGATCGTCTTCGTCGGCTCCGAGGCCGACGCGAGGGCGAAGGGCTATTTCGACGGGAACCGGGTCGGGAAGATCGTGGACCTGCACGGCAAGACCATGCTGCCCGGTTTCGTGGACGGGCACAGCCATTTCCCCGGCGACAGCGAGATGGAGCTGTTCTACGCCAACCTGAACTGCCCGCCGCTCGGTCCCGTGGAGACGATGGCCGATCTGGTCGGCCTGCTCAAGGCGCGGGCCGACGACACGCCCGCCGGAGACTGGGTCGTCGGGTGGAACTATGACGACTCGCTGATTGCGGAAAAGCGTCACCCCGCGCGGGACGATCTGGATGCGGTCAGCGTCGCGCATCCGGTGATCGCCATCCACAGCTCGTGGCACATGTATGCCGTGAACTCGTTCATCATCGACCGGATCATCGAACCGCAGGGCTCCGTCGTGGACGGCGTGTTCACGCTCAAGGACGGCACGCCCGTTCCCGGCGTGGAGCTCAGGGACGGCAGGATCACCGGCGTGCTCTACGAAGGTCTGGCGATGAATCTCGTTCAGCCTCCGGCGCTGACCGAAGCGCAGACCATGCAGACGCTCGCCCGCGGTTCGCAGGCCTACGCGGCGGCGGGCGTGACCACGGCGGATCAGGGGGGCAGCTTCATGCCCGTGAACCTTCAGCAGCTTCAGCGGTCGCTCGGAGAGAACAACCTGCACGTCCGCGTCCTCGTGCATCCCTACACCGCCTATGACATCGTGGCCGAGTACGGCACGTCGGGACAGGAGCAGCACTCGTCCCTCAGGTGGGACACCAAGGGCACGCCCGATCTGTTCGACGATGAGCCGACGGCCGAGTCCCCCTCCGTGGGCGACGACATCAGCCGGTTTTCCACCGAGGGCATGGACGCCTCGAACCTTCCCGAGCTCAGCCTGTTCCTCGGCGCGTGGAAGGAGATCTACGACGGATCGAATCAGGGCTATACCGGCTATTTCAAGCATCCCGGCTATTGGGACAGGCAGGACAAGGCCCCCAACGATCCCGAGATCGGCGGGCCCGATCCGCTGCATCCCGAGGACATGCTCGGCCTGAACGGCACCATGACCTTCTCCCGGGACATCCTCAAGGAAAGCGTCGCCTTCTATCACAAGAACCGGCAGCCCATCGAAATGCACGTCAACGGCAGCCGGGCTGCGGAAGACTACATGACCGCGCTGGAGCTCGCCGTGGCGGAGCATCCCGAGGTTACGGACATGCGGCATACCTTCATCCACGGCCAGATGGCCGAACGGCAGATCGTCGAACGCTCCGTGGGCGACTACTCCAGTCTGGACGCCACGGCGGGCATGTATGAGGATCTGACCGGCACGGCCCGTCAGGAGGGCGTGGAGACGGCGTTCGGCGGCACGGAATACGCCGCCTCCGATCTGCGCGCCGCGCTCGGGGACGGTCTGTTGATGAAGGCGCAGAACCTCGTGGCCTCGTATTTCGTCACCCACACCTATTTCTGGGGCGACCGCCATCTGGACATCTATATGGGGCCCGGACGCGGCAAGCAGATGAACCCCTGCGGCTGGGCCTCCGTCTACGGGCAGCCGTTCACCACGCACAACGATACCAGCGTTACGCCCATTTCGCCTCTCCGGAGCATCCAGTCGGCCGTGACCCGCACCAGCACTTCGGGCCGCCTCGTGAGCGGTTCCAGCAAGGACATCGACGCCAAGGCCCTCTACCCCGAAACCAAGGGCGGGCCGGAACGGGAGTTCTGGGATTACGACCAGCGCGTCAACGTGCTCGAAGCCATCCGGGCGACCACGATCACTCCCGCATTCCAGAACCATATCGAACGGCTTGTGGGCAGCATCGAGGAAGGCAAGCTGGCCGACTTCGTCATTCTTGACGACGATCCGGTGAGCGTCGCCGAAAAGGCCCCCGAAACGCTGGCCTCCATGCGGATTGCGGCGACCATCGTCGGCGACGGCGTGGTCCACGGCGTGCTGCCCGGTTCGGACACGTTCATCGGTCAGATGGGTGCGGGCTACGGTCAGGCCGAAGGCGTTACCGTCGGCAACCTCGTCTATGACAAGCTGTCCCCCGCCGATGCGGAAAAGGGCTTCGGAGCCATCGCCAAGGGCGAAAACCGTATCGGCACGCTGTCCTTCACGGCCGACGTCACCGAAGGCAAGAGCGGCGTCTTCCATTTCACCTTCCTCGGCAACGATGCGGCCGTGGCCGATTTCAGGCTGTACAAGCTGCATGAAACCGATGCGGCGACCTACGCCTACGGCAAGCCCGCTCCCGGGGACATGGCGTCCGCATCCGGGCACTGGTGGATCGCGGAACCGAACGCGCCCACCATCGCTCTCCCCGAAACGGCCCGGCTGGAGATGGACAAGACGTACATTGCGTTCTTCGTCATCCGCGACAACGACCCCGCGTTCGACGCCGATCCCGCTTCCGGCGTGATCAAGGACCCCGTGTCCCTCGCCACTGCGGGCGGGCTTCCGAACAACGGCGGAACCTCTCCTTCGGGCGGCGACGGAGGCGGAAGCGGCGGCTGCACCGTGGGGTCCGCCCCGGCCTATGACCTGTTCGTCCTGTTCCTCGGCCTCGGCGCGGTGGCCGCCATCCGCGTGCTCCGCAGAAGACGGGCCGCATAATCCCGAAAAACGATACGGACGACGCTCCTCCCTGTCCGCATCCTTCCCCCGTCTTTCCTGCCATGCGAAGGGAAGGCGGGGGAACCGCGGCGCGGTTCGCGCCGCTCCCCCATCTTGATCATGCAGGCGACGCCCCTCCCGGTTCGTGCCGGGAGGGGCGTCGTGTCCGTCGGCCCGCGTTGGAGCCGTATCCCGCTCCGGTGCGGCGTCTTGCGCCCGCTTCGGCGGGCTTTGGCGGAAAGAAATAAGGCGCGCGCCCGTTCCTATAATGGAAAACGCGTTGGCGGGGGGGTACACGGGAGGCATATGCCCGGAGCGGTTTGTCGCTCCGGGAGACGAAAGGAACGACGCATGATCGACACAAAACGGATAGGCCTTGCCGTTGCGGCGGTCTTATGGGCCCCGGCGGCTCAGGCTGCGCCCGAGGGGGCGGGGCTGGTTCCGCCCGCAATGGCGTTGCCCGTGCCGTCCGGCCTGCTGGACAGTCTGCTGGTGCTGACGTTTTTCGCGCATCTGGTGCTGGTCAACATTCTGCTCGGTTCGGTGCTGCTGGCGATTCTCGACCGCCGGGGCACCGCTTCGGACGCGCCGGGCGGGGTGGCCTTTCTGCCCAAGACGCTCGCGCTGGCCGTGAACTTCGGCATCGCGCCCTTCCTGTTTCTTCAGGTGGCGTACGGGCATTTCCTCTATCCCGGCATCGTGCTCATGGCGGTGTGGTGGCTGGGCGTCATCCTGTTCGTCATGCTCGGCTACTACGGGCTCTATGTGAGCGACGGCGCGGTCGCGCCGTCCCGGCGCGGGCCGGTGCTGGCCCTGACGGCCCTCCTGCTGCTCATGACCGCGTTCCTGCTGACCAACGCGAGCACGCTGATGCTGCGGCCCGCCTTCTGGTTCCCGTGGTTCGCCGAGCCGCAC
>CAUHBW010000040.1 GCA_959604115.1 uncultured Bilophila sp.
ACTTTGGACCAGATCGCATCCCAGTTCGCGAGAGCGGGGTGGATGATGGGGGGGCGTTGTGAGGCGAATGGACCGGAAAGAGGGAAGGAGTTGGAAAGTCGGGAAGAGGCCGTTTGGAAGATTTCAAAGAGAAGCAGCGTTAGGGATGGTTGGCAGGATACGGGGAGGTTTGGCCTTCTTTTTTCGTATGGAGCCGTCCCGTTTGGGCTATGTTACCGGCGTGAAAGGTTTATCGGTTCCGTGTTCCGGGAGCCAATCCGCCCCCAAAGGAGCGGCTGGCTTGTCGGATATTGGTCACATGGCGCGGCGTTCCGTCAGCAGTTTGTCCAGTTCTTCCATGAACGCGGCGAGCAGGGCTTCCTGACCGCGCACGGAGCGGATGACTTCGCCCTTGCGGAAGATGATGCCTTTGTCGCGGCCTCCCGCCATGCCGAGGTCGGCTTCCCGAGCTTCGCCGGGGCCGTTGACCACGCAGCCCATGACCGCGACCTTGATGGGTGCGGTTTCGGTTTGCAGGCGGCGTTCCACTTCTTGGGCCAGCCCGATGAGGTCGATTTCGGTCCGTCCGCAGGTCGGGCAGGAGATGATTTCGGGACCGCGTCGGCGCAGGCCGAGCGCCCGGAGCAGTTCCCACGCCACGGTCATTTCCTCTTCCGGAGCGGCGGTCAGGGAAACGCGCAGGGTGTCCCCGATGCCCTCGTTGAGCAGGACGCCCATGCCGACCGACGACTTGATCGCCCCGCGCAGGACGCCGCCCGCTTCGGTCACGCCGAGGTGCAGCGGGTAGTCGCAGCGTTCCGACAACAGGCGGTAACATTCGATGGTGTTGAGCACGGATGACGACTTGATGGATATTTTCGTGTCGTAGAAGCCGTGGTCCTCCAGAATGCGCACGTGTCCGAGCGCGCTTTCCACCATCGCCTCGGGCGTGGGGCCGCCGTACTGGTCCAGAAGACGTTTTTCCACGGATCCGCTGTTCACGCCTACCCGGATTACCGCGCCGCGCGCCTTGGCGGCGTCCACCACCGTTTCGACGTTCTTGCGCTCTCCGATGTTGCCGGGATTGATCCGCAAACCCTCCAGCCCCGCCTCCAACGCCATGATCGCCAGCCGGTAGTCGAAATGGATGTCCGCGATGACCGGAATGGGACTGCCGTCGCGGATGGCCCGCAAGGCCCGCGCCACCGTTTCGTCGGGCACGGCCACGCGCACGATCTCGCATCCGGCGGCATGCAGCCGCGCGATCTGGGCGAGGGTGGCCTCCACGTCCCGGGTATCGGTGTTCGTCATGCTCTGGACGACGATGGGCGCGCCGCCGCCGATGCGGACGGAGCCGAGTTTCAATTGCCGGGTCTGCTTGCGTGGGAGTTCCATAGAGGTATCCTTTTCGTTTTTTTGACAGCGCCGTACAAAAAATCCCGTAAAAAAACGTCGGGGGACAATCCGGCTGCGGATCATCCCCCGACGGTCGTATATCCGAAACCGAGGGGGTCCGGGGGGAATGATTCCCCCCGGGCAGGTCCGGGCGACAGCCCGGCGGAGTCCGAGGCCACGCCTCGGCATGAGCAGGGCAACGCCCTGCGTTTTCTCTTTTACGCCAGCTTCTTGCGCTGTTCGATCAGCGCGGCGGCCTGTTCGTCGAACGAGGCGAAACCGGCCTGATGCAGGGCGTCCTCAACCGTCTCGCTCCAGTTCCACGCCGCGTAGATGGCGGGCTTGTGGAACGTGGCGCGGAACGTCTTGAGAGCCTTGCGGGCCGTGGCTTCGCGGCTTCCGCCGAGGCTGTCGCGCAGCTCGCCGTGCAGGCGGGCGATTTCCGCGTCGTACCAGGCGCGGATCTTGGCGGGATCGGACGCGATCTTGGCGACGTCGGCCTTGCCGTTGGCTTCAAGCAGCTTGACGAGCTTGGCCTGATGCTGTCCGGCGAGCCACTTGCCGAGGCCGGAAGCCGGGATGTTCAGGGCCTCGACGGCCGCGAAGTCCTGCTTGGTCCGGTAGTAGGTGTCGGGTACGACCGAGGCGGAGGTGATGCCGCTGATGGCCACGAGGCCGCGCAGCACTTCGCTGTTCGCCACGCCCTGACCGCAGAAGCCCACCTTCTTGCCGTACTTCTGGCCCGAGAAGATGGTCACCAGAATCGCCCAGACCACCGCGGGGTCTTCCTCGTCGTAGATGTGGGAGAGCGAGCTGTTGTCGCGGTCGGTCGCCAGCACCATCTGCGTCATGTCGTTGGAGCCGATGGAGAAGCCGTCGAACTCCTGAATGAACTGCCGCGCCAGAATGGCGTTGGAGGGCAGTTCGGACATGAGGATGATCTTGAGGCCGTCCTCGCCGCTGCGCAGGTTGTGCACGGTGTCGAGGTAGCCGCGCATGGCGCGGGCCTGTTCGAGGGTGCGCACGAAGGGCAGCATGAGCTGGAGGTTGTACGCGCCGTAGGCCGAGCGGGCAAGCTTGAAGGCTTCGATTTCCCAGTCGTGGATGTCGCGGGACACGCCGCGATAGCCCAGCATCGGGTTGTCTTCGTGCTCTTCAAAGAGGTTGCCGCCGAGCAGGTTGCGGTATTCGTTGGTCTTGAAGTCCGTGGTGCGGTAGACGATGGGCTTGCCGTAGAAGGCCATCGCGAACAGGGCCAGCCCCTGCGACAGGGTCTGCACGTAGTGGTCGTGGCCGTTCTTGTGGCCGCGAGCCCGGATGAGCGTGCCGATTTCGCCGGGGATGGACCGCAGCGCGGCGATTTCTTTGGCGAGGCCGCAGCGGGCGCCCACGTCTTCGCGCAGCGCGGTGATCTGGCGCAGGGTTTCCTGCACCGCCGGATTCAGCGCGGCGTAGCTGACCTGATCGCTGATTTCCTTGTCGATGGCGGCGCGGCGCGCCTTCACTTCGGGGGAATCGCCGGTGAGCGCCATCAGCTCGTTTTCGTAGCCCATGATGAGGCGGACGTGCTCGGCGAGGTCGGCGGACGTTTCCAGCGTGCTGTAGAAGCGCGCGGCGCGTTCGGTGTATTCGTCCAGCAGCTTTTCGACCTCACGCATGCGCCGGTACACGGCCATGATTTCGTCGGGGTTGCGCAGGTCGTCCTTTTTGCCCAGCTTTTCCAGCTCTTCGGCGAAGCCGGTGATGTTGCCCACGTGTTCGCGCAGGCGGAGATCCAGCGAAACCAGCCCGGCGTCGAGCTGTTCGCGGATGGTCTTGCGGAGCTTGGAATCGAGTTCCTCGACCTTCTTCTGGACCAGACGTTCGAGATCGCCGTTGTCGAAGGCTTCGAGCGCGGCGGGGTGGACGCCCACGTTGCCGAGCATGAACTCGGCGCGCAGCAGGCCCACTTCAAAGTCGGACACGTTGCGGAGGCGGGACAGGAACAGGGCCTGCCCGATGTCCGCGAGCACGAGGCCGACGCGGGTTTTCGTCTTGGGCAGGGCTTCCACGTCCATTTCGCCGCCCACCTCATGGAGCGGGAGCAGGCCGCGGTACACGCGCCCGCGCGTGCCGTCGACGGTCACGTCCAGACCGTCCAGCGCCTGAAGGGCGGTGGGGTTCTGGATGCCGATGACGGCGGCGATGCCGAGTTCGCGGGAGGTGATGGCCGCGTGGCTGGTGTCGCCGCCCACGTCGGCGAGGATGGCGGAGGCCACGCGCATGCCGGGAACCATGTCCGGGTCGGTGCGTTCGGCGGCGAGGATTTCGCCCTTGCCCACGCGGTTGAGTTCCAGCGCGGAGCGGAGGAAGCGGACCTTGCCCTGACCGGCGCCTCGGGATGCGCCGTTACCGGTCAGCAACACTTCGGCGGACGCGGCGGCCTTGGGTTCCACTTCGCGGCGGCGCATGAAGATGGTGTGGGGGTGCAGGGCGAGTTCTTCGTTCCAGCGGGTTTCGGGACGCGCCTGCACGAACCAGAGCATGCCCTTGGAGTCGATGCAGAACTCTGTGTCCATGATCATGCCGTCGTAGGCCTTGCTCACGGCGCGGACGCCCTTGGCGACCTGTTCGGCCTGCGTGGGGGTCAGCGCCCACAGCATGCACTCGCGATCCGGCACGGGGACTTCCTTGGTGCCGCCGTTTTCGTCGTAGACGATCTTCATGGTCTTGCTGCCCATGAAGCGGACCACGACTTCGCTGCCGTCGTCCTTCTGGTAGACGTACAGCTTGTCGGGGGTCACGCGGCCGCCCACCACGGCCTCGCCGAGGCCGTAGCTGGTGTCGATGCTCACGAGATCCTTGCGGACCGTGCCCCGGCACCCGGTGGCGGTGTCGGCGCTGAAGGCGGTGCCGGACACGACCGGGTTGATCATGCGCATGATGCACACGGACAGGGACGTGTTCTCGATGGACCATTCTTTCTTGGCCTGCGCGGCGAGCTCTTCCTGCCCGGTGGTTTCGGACTGGGTCAGGGCGTCGAGGATGGCCTCGCGGCGGTAGATCATGGAGCGCAGGTTGTAGGCCGAGGCGCAGTCCCACATGTAGGCGGTCGCCACGGCGTCTTCGCCCACCATGTTCAGGAAGGTGTCCTGAAGGCCGGCGAAGGCTTTCTTGCGGGAGTCCTCGCCCGCGGCGGAGGAACGCACGGCCACCGGCACGTCGGCCTCTTCGGCTTCGGCGCAGATGTCGCGGTAGGCGGAGCGGACGGCCTGATCCACGCGGGCCGGGATGGGGCAGGCCAGAATGGCGGCCTGCACCATGACGGAGCGTTTGCGGAGCTGGTCGATGCCTTCCTGCGAGGAGGCGAAGCCGTCGACCACGTTGTTGATGAACGTGCGCAGGCGGATGCGGGGCAGCTCCGGATCGGCTTCGGAAGCCTTGCGGATGTCGGCGGCGACGGAGCGCACGAACTTGGGCAGGAAGTCGTGATCCTTGGTGACTTCCTCGGAAGTCCAGTCGATGCGTCCGTAGGCGTCGTCGACCATGGAGCGGACCAGCGCCGCGCAAACCTTGCATTCGTCGAGAACGATATGGAACGCCACGGAAGAAATGGCGCGGAACTGGGGAATCCGTACGCCTTCAACGCGGCTGATCAGGGCCGTGTTGTAGTTTTTGCCGCCCACCAGCAGCTCGGCTTCCTCGCCGATCCGCACGATATCCGCGCCGGTCAGAACCAGGCGCTTAAGAAGATCTTCCACCGGAACCTCGTTTTGTCGGTTTTTGGTTGCGGAAGGGGTTTTCGTCATGAGAATTGCCTCCCAGGCTCTCTTCGTAGCTGTTGACTTAGGCGAGACGGCTGAGCCGTTCTCCGCAATAGGGGCAGAACTCGATGTCGTCCAGAGGCAGCGGACGACTGCACGCCTCGTTGGTGCACAGGCGCGGGACCGGGCCCAGCTCCACGATGAGCTCGCCTTCGCGAACCGTTTCCATCTTGCGGGTTTCCTTGTAGTCGGCGGTCTTGAGCACGCGCTTCACGATGCCGGCCACAGGGGCTAGAACGGCCTTTTCCTGCTTCATGATGGAAACGTTGAACAGTTCTTCGCCCTCTTCGACGATGTCGCCGGGATGGACGTACATCACCCAGAGGTCGCCGTTGCTCGGCGCGCCGACCTGGTACTTGTCGTTGGGGTCGGCCATGGCGGCGACGCCGGCTCCGCCGTTCTTGGGCGGAGCGACCTTGACGAGCTGGCTGAAGATTTCCGAGTCAAGCACGTAGCGGACGACGGATTCGCCCGCGTCGTTGGCGGGAGACATGCTCACCAGCAGGAACTGGTGGGGTTTGCCCGCCGAATCCACAAAGTTGATTTCCTCGCCCACGGCGCAGCCCTCGAACCAGACCGGAAGCGGCAGGCGGTTGGGGTCGCCGTACTTGGCGCGGAACTGCACCGTCTTCACCGCGTCGCCGGGGTGGTTCAGGTACATGACCAGTTCTTCCTCGGAGGGTTCGCGCTTGATGATGTCGCGGAACGCCTTGCGTTCGGCCTCGATGTCGATGTCCGTCAGCTTTTCCAGCGGGGAGTGCGTGGTGCGGTCGGCGACGGCCTGCTTCCATGCGTTGCCGAAGGCGCTCTCGTACACCCAGTCCGGGGGGAAGCCCAAGGGCAGCTTGCCGAACTTGCCGAGGAGCAGGTTGCGGAACGCGTCGTTGCAGTCCTGATAGAGGGCGAGACGCGCCTCGCGGGTTCCTTCGCTGAGTTCCTCCTCCGGCACGTCGTTGACGCGGTCGAGGACGCCGAGCAGGTACTTGACCTCTTCTTCGCCGCCGCGCTTGTAGGCGCCGGTCACGGCGAGGAAGGCGGTGTTCCAGGTGATCTGGGAACCGGGCGTCACGTCGTGGTAGCGGACGATCTTGCGGGTTCCGGCGAGGAACTTGAGCATGTAGGGCAGCAGGTGGATGTACCCCTGCTTGAGCGCGCCTTCCTGCGAGGAGGAGGTCGCGCCGCCGGGCATGGCGTGTTCGGTCACGTCGTGGTCGATGCCCTGGAAGTAGGGGGCGCAGTAGCGGTCGTAGTAGGGGATGACCTGCTTGAGCACGAAGTTGGCGTCGCGGACCATGGCCTTGTTCAGCGAGGTTTCGAGTCCGAGTTCGCCTTCCATGTAGGCGGCGGTGGCGAGGGTGTCGCCCTGCCCGTAGCTGCGGACGCACGCGCCGAGGTTGGTGTCCACGATCTGCACGCCGGCCTTGGCGGCCGCGCCCACGGAAGGCACGAAGAGGCCGTCCGTCATGTGGCGGTGGTAGTGCAGAACGAGTTCGGGCCAGCGTTTGCGCAGGGCGGCGACCACTTCGCTGATGAAGCGGGGCGGGCACACGCCGGCCATGTCCTTGAGGCCGAGGATGATGTGGCGGGAGACTTCCTTTTCACTCATGCCGGCCACGTCGCCGCATACGCCGAGGACGTTCTCGGCCACGCCGAGGTAGTGGTCAACGGTGAAGCCCTTGGCCCACGACATGGAGACGGCGGGCTCGAAGACCACGTCCCGACGGTTCAGGGCCACTTCCGCGAACGGACGCATATTGTCGATGTGGTTCAGGAAGTCGAAGCAGCGGATGATCTGGAAGTTGTCGCAGATCATTTCGCCGGTGAGCCGCATGAGGTTTTTGGGCTGCGGGCTGTAGCCGAGCACGTTGGTGGAGCGGATGAGGATCTGCTTGAGGGTTTTGGGAGCGAACTTGTTCCATGCCTGCGCCTCGGAGAAGGGGTAGGTCATGTTCGCCATCATGGCGACGTGGAAGTGCGCGCCGCCGCCGCTCTCAAGGGAGAAGAAGCCGCAGTTGTCGAGATAGGGGCCGACGAGCTGGTCTTCGGCGAGGCGGAAACGGTTGCCGCTGTTGGACTGGGTGCTGTCGCGGGTGGTCGTGTCCGTGAAGTGGATGCGGCCGCTGCCGCGCACGTAGTCGAGCAGGGCCACGCGATCGCCGTGCGGATAGGGAGACGGCTCCTTGCGCACCTTGGGCGAGATGGGCGGAAGCACGACTTCCTGACGGGGCAGGCGGGGCGTGGTGTGCGAGCGGTATTCGCCGAGCTGCACGTGGGGGTTGAAGCCCTTGGCGGAGATTTCGGCGATGAGCTTGGCCAGACGTTCGCTTTCCGGGGCGAGGTCGGCGTACATCATGAGCTCGGGCGCGGACGGGATGAAGCCCGTGTCGAACATGCCCGCCTTGAAGGCCGGGTGCTTGATGACCTGACGGAAGAAGGGGATCGTGGTCTTCACGCCGCCGACCACGTATTCGGTCAGCGCGCGGTCCATGATGCCGAGCACCTTCTGCCAGTCGCGGCCGTAGGCGATGAGGAGCGAACCGGCGGAGTCGTAGTTCGGGGGGAACTCGTACCCGGCGGAAAGGTTGGAGTCGATGCGCACGCCGGGGCCGCCGGGCGACACGTAGCGGGTGATCAGGCCGGAGTTGGGGGCGAAGTTGCTCTGCGGGTCTTCGCAGTTGATGCGGACCTGCATGGCGACGTGGGAGGGCTTGGTGTTCTCGTCGGTCAGGCGGAGCTTCGAGCCGAAGGCCACGGCGATCTGCTCCTCGACGAGGTCGACGCCGTAGCGGCTTTCGGTGATGCCGTGTTCCACCTGAAGCCGGGTGTTCACTTCGATGAGGAAGGGTTCGCCCTGAGGGGTGACGAGGAACTCCACGGTGGCGAGGGAGTAGTAGCCCACCTCGCGGACCAGCATGCGGGAGTATTCCTTGAGGCGTTCGCGCAGTTCGGGCGTGATGCCGGACCACGGGGACGGGGTCACTTCCACGAGCTTCTGGTGGTTGCGCTGCACGGAACAGTCGCGTTCGTCGAAGGCGAACACGTTGCCGTGCTGGTCGGCGATGACCTGAATTTCGATGTGGCGCACCGATTCGAGGTACTTTTCCACGTACAGGCGCGGGTTGCCGAAGGACGCCTGCGCCATGGCGGAGGCCTTAAAAAAGGCATCTTCCAGTTCGCTCTTTTCACGAACGAGGAAAATGCCGCGACCGCCCCCGCCGCCTTCGGCCTTGAGCATGATCGGGAGGGTGATTTCGTCTACGACCTTCCGGGCCGCGGGAACGTCCACTGCGCCTTCCGAGCCGGGAACCACGGGGATGCCGAGCCGCTTGGCGATCTTGCGGACCTGAACCTTGTTGCCGAGCAGGTTCATGGAATCGGCCTTGGAGCCGATGAAGGTGATGCCCGCCTCTTCGCACTTCTGGGGGAAACGTTCGTCTTCCGAAGCGAAGCCCCAGCCGGGATGGATGGCGATGATGCCGCGCTGCTTCGCCTTGGCGATGATGAGATCGAGATCGAGATAGGCGCGGGGATCGGAACCGAGCAGGAGCAGTTCCTGCGCGGCCGAAGCTGCCGGTGCGGCCTTGTCGATGTCGGTGGCGGTCATTACGGGCACTGCGGCGAAGCGCTCACGGATGGCCCGGCAGATTCGACGTGCCGGAATGCCCCGGTTGGCTACGAGTATGGGCTTCCCCCGAACTTCGTCCAGTACCTGTTCAAACGTCTTGGCGGCCATGCTTTCAACCTTTTCAATGAAGAAATGTTTAGACCCGGCGCATCGCGCCGGCCTGTTCAGGAGTTCCACCCCGAAACGGCATCGGGGATACCTGCGATTGGCCTCCGCATCGCTGCGGAAGGCCGTTCCCGGCGCCGCGCATGGCGCGTTGCGTCACGGCTGCATGGGAGGGCGGTCCAGCTGGAGGCTTCCGGAAAGAAACCCGACGGTTTCCCCACGGTTACGCAGGCGCAGGCCTCCGCAATCGTCCAACCCTTCAAGAACGCCGCTGTGGCGTTCCCGTTCGTCGGGGCCGTCCGTCAGAAGGACCGGTTGTCCAAGGAAGGCAAGGTGACGTTCCGCGAGTGAACGCCACGCGTTTTTTCCCTTGGCGTCAATCTTTTCGACATAACAGAAAAAGATACGGCTCACAAGTCGCATCCACAGTCCCGCAACGGAATACGGGCACTCCCCGGATTTTGTTGCGGAAGCGAGGCGGCCCGCCGGGACGGCGCGTTGCGCCCGCATGAGGTCCGCGGGCGGCGAATACACGAGGTTGAGGCCGATCCCCGCCATGAGGAAGTTTTCGGCGGGCGCGCCCTCGCGCCGGGGCAAGGGGCGTTCCTCAAGCAGAATGCCCCCGACCTTGGCCCAGCCTTCCTTCAGATCGGCGCGCTGGAGGAGATCGTTGGGCCATTTCATGTGGACGGGGAAGCCCATGCCGGAAAGGGCTTCGGCGATGAGGCCGCCAACGGCGGGGGCGGCGGCGGTTCCCGTGAACGGATGGACTTCCGGCAGGCGCAGCGCCGCGTAGACGTTGCCTTCGGGGGAAACCCAGTTCCGCCCGAGCTGGCCGCGCCCGCTCCGCTGGCTGAGGGCCAGCACGCTGCCCCAGACGGGAAGCTGACCGGAGGCCGCGAGCCTGCGGGCGACATCCATACTTGATGTGGCCGGGCCGCACAGGTACACTGGCGCGGGCATCCGCACCGGTTCGCCGCCGTCTTTCCCGTCGGTAAAGGTTTGTTCGAGGTAGGGACAGGGCGGGTCCAGCGGCGGCGGAGTCAGCCGCGCGGCGGGCAGGCCCTCCCAGAGCGCGGACGCAGTCGCGCGTTCGGGCGGAAAAGGATCGGCGATCGGGTTGTGCGGGGGCCTTTCGGAAGCGACGCCGTCGTGCAGAAGCCGCAGCGTACCGTAGAGACGAAACGTGGAGTCGTGTGTCATGGCTATCGAAAATTGGCCGGAACTGGGCCGGATACCTGTCTATCTGGTGGGGGGAGCCGTCAGGGACCGCCTGCTCGGGCGGCCGCCGCGGGAGTATGATTTCGCGTTTGATGCGGATGAGGCTACGTTTTTACAGCGGAATCCCGAGGCCCGCAAGGTCGGGAAGAGCGTTTCCGTGTTTTTGTTGAACGGGCGGGAGTTCATGCCGCTGGCCGGCTCTCTGGAAGACGATCTGCGGCGGCGCGATCTGACCATCAACGCGCTGGCCGAGGATCGGGAGGGCAGGGTGTACGCCCATCCCGACGCGCTGTCCGATTTGAAGGAAGGCGTCCTGCGCCCGGCCTCCCCGACGAGCTTCCGGGACGAGCCGGTCCGGGTGTTCCGTCTGGCCCGCATGGCCTGCGAACTGCCGTCCTTCACGGTGCACCCCGACGCGGTGGCGCAGATGCGCGCGGCGGCGGATTCCGGCCTGCTGGAGGGCATCCCCGCCGAACGCATCGAGCGCGAACTCATGAAGGCTCTGGCGTCCCCGAAACCGTCGCGCTGGCTTTCGGTGTTGACGGACGGCAACTGCCTGTCCCCGTGGTTCCGGGAACTGGAGGACGCCATGAACGTCCCGGCGGGGCCGCTGGCCTACCACTCGGGATCGGTGATGGCGCACCTTATGGAAGTGATGGACGCGGTGGAGGGCGATCCCCTGTGCGTGTGGATGGCGCTTTGCCACGATCTCGGCAAGGTCGGCACGGACCCGGCGCTGCTGCCGCACCATTACGGGCATGAGCAGCGCGGCGTCGAGCCCGCCGCCAACCTCGCGTCCCGCCTCGCCATGCCTTCCCGCTACGCCTCGGCGGGCGTGCTTTCCTCGCAACTGCACATGAAGGCTGGCATCTATGAAATGTTGCGGCCCGGAACGCGGTGCGACCTCGTGATGCAGGTGCACGGCGCGGGGCTGGACGGGCCGTTCTGGAAGCTGGCGGAAGCGGACAGCGGACGGTCGCTGCGTCCCATTATAAAGGAAGACCTCGGCGTGCTGCTCGGCGTTTCGCTGCCCCCCGAGTGGCGGAACCGGGGCAAGGATTCCGGCAGGCGGCTCCGCGCGATGCGCTGTCAGGCCCTCGCCATCCACACGGCGAAACGGAAGCGGACGGCATGAGCGGCGTCATTACGGTCATTGAAGATTCCGGCGCGGAGCACGGCATCGGCTTTGGGGACGACGGGTGGACGCTGGCCCGGACGATCTGGCTTTCCGGCGTGGTGCCGCCGCCCGCCCTGTGCTCAGGGCTCGGACGGTGCGGGGCCTGCCGGGTGCGTTTCCGCGAGGGAACCCCGGACCCCTGCGAGGCCGACGCCGCGATCCTCGGGGCGGAAGCGGTCCGCGACGGCTGGCGGCTGGCCTGCCGCCACCGGCCCGCGTCCGGCATGGTCGTCGAGCTGCCCCCGCCGCCTTCCGAAAAGCGGAAGCGGAACGCGTTTTCGGCGGACGGCGGCCCGTTCCGTCTGGCGGTGGATGTGGGCACCACGTCCGTGCATTGGCGGTTCCTAGACGGCGCGGGGGCGGAAGCCGCGTCGGGGCAGTCCCTCAATCCGCAGATGGGCGCGGGGAGCGACGTGGTGTCGCGCCTCGCCGCCGCCCGGACCCCGGAAGGACGGCGGCGTCTGCAAGGGCTCGTCCTCGCGCTGTTCCGGCGGCTTGTTTCCGGATTCGGCGTTCCCGTGGAAGAGTTGTGCGTCGCGGGCAACACCTCCATGACCGCCATCCTGCTCGACGAGGACGTGTCCGGGCTCGTCGCCGCGCCGTACCGCCTGCCCGAAGCCGGTGGTCGGACGGTAACATGGCCCGGACTGCCTCCGGCGTGGATTCCTCCGCAGCCCGCGCCGTTCGTGGGCGGGGACATCAGCGCGGGCATGGCGGCGTTGCTGTACGGCGAAACTCCGGCCTTTCCCTTCGTGCTCGCGGATTTGGGCACGAACGGCGAATTCGTGCTGTCTCTGGACGCGGAACGCTCGTTCATCGCCAGCGTGCCGCTCGGGCCGTCCCTTGAGGGCATCGGCCTGCGTTGGGGCGGGGTCGCGGATACGGGCAGCGTCTCAGCGTTCACGCTCGGGCCGCTCGGTCTGTCCGCTTCGGTCATCGGCGGCGGGGCTCCGCGCCGGATATGCGGCACGGGCTATCTGTCGCTGATCGACGCGCTGCTGCGGGCCGGTTTTCTCGACGCCACGGGGCGGCTTCAGGAGCGTCCCGCGTCGCCGCTGGCGGCCCGGCTGGTCCGGTCGGTGGAGCGGGGGCCTTCGGGATGGAGCCTGCCCCTTCCCGGCGGCATGGCGCTGGGCGGGGCCGACGTGGAGGAAATCCTCAAGGTCAAGGCCGCGTTTTCGCTGGCGCTGGAGAGCCTGCTCGACGCCTCCGGGCTGGAGAGCCGCTCGCTGGCGCGGGTCGCGCTCGGCGGGGCCCTCGGCGAATACGTCCCCGGCGGCGCGCTGGAAAATCTGGGCTTTCTGCCGCAGGGCCTGCGGGCGCGGACGGTGGCGGCGGGCAACACCTCCCTGTGCGGGGCCGCGCTCCTGCTGGAACGGCCCGAGCTCCGGGATCGGCTGACGCGTTGGAGCGCCCGCTGCGAACTGGTGGACCTGACGGCCCGGCCCGGCTTCACGGATCTGTACATGCGGCATATGGTTTTCGGATAAGCGTCTCCCGTTTGCAAGAAACCGCGTTTTGTGGCATTGCCTCCCTATCCAAACCTGTACCCAACCTCTTTTTCAGGAGGAGCAACGATGAACGTACGTCTTATGTCCGACCTTGACATGAAGGGGAAGACCGTCGTCTTCCGCGAAGACCTCAACGTCCCGGTCAAGGAAGGGAAGATCTCCAGCGACAAGCGCATCCGCGCGGCGATTCCGTCCCTGAAGCTGGCGCTGGAAAAGGGCGCGGGCCTGATCGTGCTTTCGCATCTCGGCCGCCCCGAAGAGGGCGTTTTTTCCGAGGAAGCCTCGCTCGCTCCGGTGGCGAAGCGGCTTGAGGAACTGCTCGGCGTGCCGGTCCGGCTCGTCGCCGACTATCTGGACGGCGTCGAGGTGAAGCCCGGCGAATGCGTGCTCTGCGAGAACGTGCGTTTCAACAAGGGCGAGAAGAAGAACAACGAGGAGCTGGCCCGCAAGCTGGCGGCCCTCGGCGATATTTACGTCATGGACGCCTTCGCCACGGCGCACCGCGCGCAGGCTTCCACCGAAGGGGCCATCCGCTTCGCCAGGACGGCGTGCGTGGGCCTGCTCATGGCCGCCGAACTCGAAGCCGTGACCCGCATCCTGCACGCGCCCAAGCATCCGCTGCTGGCGATCATCGGCGGCTCCAAGGTGTCCACCAAGCTGGAAGTGCTGAACAACCTTTCCAAGCGCGTGGACAAGCTCATCGTGGGCGGCGGCATCGCCAACACCTTCCTGAAGGCCGCCGGATTTGAAGTGGGCAAGTCTCTTTGCGAAGACGATCTGGTGGCTTCCGCCGCCGCGATCATGGCCGAGGCCAAGGAACGCGGCGCGGCCATTCCGCTGCCCGTGGACGTGGTGGTCGGCCCCTCGCTGGACGAACACGCTCCCGCCGCCGTGCTCAAGGTGGAGGACGTGCGCCCCGACGACATGATCCTCGACATCGGGCCGGACACCGCCGCCCGGTATGCCCAGCTCATCGCCGAAGCCGGAACCGTGGTCTGGAACGGCCCCGTGGGCGCGTTTGAAATCGACCAGTTCGGCAAGGGCACCGAAGCCATCGCCAAGGCCGTCGCGGAAACCTCCGCCTACACGGTCACCGGCGGCGGCGACAGTATTGCCGCTCTCGAAAAGTACGGCTACGCCAGTCAGGTGGACTACATCTCCACTGCGGGCGGCGCGTTCCTCGAAATGCTCGAAGGCAAGACCCTGCCCGCCGTGGCGGCTCTTGAGGCGCGTGTGGCATCGTGAGTCAGCCATCATCCCCTAAACGCAGAAGCAACGCGGGGACTTCCGAAAAGGGGGCCCCGCGTTCCCAGTCCCGTGGCCCGGCGGAAAAGCGTTCGGAAGGAAGCCATCCGGCTGATCGGCGGGATCGCCGTCCCGGACGGAAGCCCATGCCCGGCGAACGCCGTCCCGTTCAGGAGCGCGCGCTTGCTCAACCGGTTCGTTCCGCCGAACGGCTTCCCGCGCCCGAGGCGATCAGGACGGTGTCCGGGCACCCGCTGTGCCGTCCGCTGTTCGCGCCGTCGTCCGCCTTCTGCCGGGACGCGCTGGCCAGGCTCCCGCAGGCGCTGGACGCGGTCATGCCGCTGTCCCGCAACCACCGGGCCGATTTGCCGGAGGCCATCCGTGATCTGTCCGCCATGCTCACCTACGAGCGGGCGGGGCTGGGGCGTTCCTACTGGAGCGCGCCGCGCTACGTGTCCGCGTACCTGCGCTATTTCATGCCGTGGAATCTGGTGCGGCTTTCCAGTCTCCTGCCGGGACTGGACCTGCCCGCGCCCGTCTGCGATGCGGACCATCCGGTAACGATCGTCGATCTCGGCAGCGGTCCGTTGACCCTGCCGCTGGCCCTGTGGCTGTCGCGTCCCGACTGGCGGGCCCTGCCGCTGACGCTGATGTGCGTGGACACGGTGCCCCGTCCCATGGAACTGGGCCGGAGCCTCCTCGAACACATGGCGAAGCTGTGCGGCGAACCGCTCAACTGGACGATCCGTCTGGTGCGTTCGCCGTTGATCCAGTCGTTCCGCGAACTGCGCGCCCCGCACCTGCTCATGGCGGGCAACGTGCTGAACGAGTTGAAGGACAAGCCGGGCGTCAGCCTCGACGATCGCATGGCCGATCTTGCGCTCGCCGTGGAGCGGACGCTCCATCCCGAAGGCACGGCCCTGTTCGTGGAGCCGGGCACGCGGCTCGGCGGCACGCTGACCGCCAAGCTTCGGGAGACGGCGATGGAGGAGGGGCTTGTGCCCGTCGCGCCCTGTCCGCACCTCGGGCCGTGCCCGATTCTGGAAACGCGGCGCTGGTGCCACGCCACGCTGTACGCGCAGGCCCCCGCATGGCTGGCCGATCTCGCCCGCCACGCCCGCCTTCCCAAGGATTCTCTCAGCCTGTCGTTCATGCAGTTGCGGCCCGATGCCGTTCCCGCTGAAAAGACGGCGCTTTTCCCGACGATGGACCCCGCCGGGGTCGTAGGCCGCATCCTGTCCGACGCCTTCCCCGTTCCCGGCATGGGCAACGCCCGCTACGCCTGCACGGAGGAGGGATTCGCCATCATTCCCGCGGCCGAGGCCATTCCCTCCGGGGCGCTGGTCGCCTGCCGCCGCCCCTCGTCTCCGCGCAAGGACGCCAAGACCGGGGCCGTCGAACTGCTCTGGCAGGCGGAACGTAACCCTCAACGCTGAATCGCTTTCAGGAGTTTTTCATGTCCAAAATCATCACCCGGTTCGCGCCCAGCCCGACCGGGCATCTGCATATCGGCGGCGCGCGCACCGCGCTGTTCTGTTGGCTTCTTGCCCGTCACTACGGAGGCGAATTCCGCCTGCGCATCGAAGATACGGATACCGAACGCTCGAAGCAGGAATACACTGACGCCATTCTGGCCTCCATGCGCTGGCTCGGGCTGGACTGGGACGGAGAGCT
>CAUHBW010000041.1 GCA_959604115.1 uncultured Bilophila sp.
GCGATCACCTTTTACCCAAGGGAGTATGTTATGGGATGCTGCTGCAACGACAAGAAAACGGACAAGGGACAGACCCCCGACTGCATGGCGAGCAAGAGCACGGTCGTCACCACTCCCGAAGGCGAGGACGTGGAAGTCCATTTCAACATGGGAACCGGCGAAGTGACCTATAGCCAGAAGACCCCTTCCGACAAGGCCGAAAAAGGCGGAACGTGCGGCTGCGGCTGCTCCAACAAATAACGCCTCCGAACCTCCGATACGCGAAACCCGCCCGAACGCATTCCGTCCGGGCGGGTTTTTCTTTTTCGGAACTCCCCTTGAACGGGGATTCGACAAACATGAAAGTCTTGGGAGAGGGAGGAGCCTTTCTTCCTTCTCCAATTTCTTACAGGATCTGCTTGAGGAACTGCTGAAGACGGGGATGCTCGGGAGAGGAGAAGAATTTGGCGGGCGGAGCCACCTCAAGAATCTGCCCCTGATCCATGAAGACGACGCGGTCGGCCACTTCGCGGGCGAAGCCCATTTCGTGGGTGACGCAGACCATCGTCATGCCTTCCTGCGCCAGCTTGACCATGACGTCGAGCACTTCGCCGATCATTTCCGGGTCGAGCGCGGAGGTCGGCTCGTCGAACAGCATGATGTTCGGCTGCATGGCGAGCGCGCGGGCGATGGCGACGCGCTGCTGCTGCCCGCCGGAGAGCATGGACGGGTAGACGTTGACCTTTTCGGACAGGCCCACCTTCTTGAGCAGCTGGAGCGCGCGTTCCTCGGCGTCGTGCTTGGAAAGGTGGCGCAGCTTCATGGGGGCCATCGTCAGGTTCTGGAGCACCGTCTTGTGGGGAAACAGGTTGAAGCTCTGGAACACCATGCCCAAATCCTGACGGATCTTGTTGATGTCGTTTTCCGGAGCGTTGATGTCGTTCCCTTCCACGAGGATGGAACCCTTGTCGATCACTTCCAGACGGTTGATGGAGCGCAGCAGCGTGGACTTGCCGGACCCGGAGGGCCCGATGATGACGACGCGTTCGCCGGGCTGCACGTCGAAGCTGACGTCGTGCAGGGCGGTAAGCTGCCCGAAGAACTTCCACACGTTCTGGATGCTGATGATGGGGGCGGCGTTACTTTCTGTCGCGGTCATAGTAGGTGAGTCTCCCTTCCATCATGCTCACGCCTTTGGAGAGCAGCAGGGTGATGATGAGGTACACGAGGGCGATGACCGTATAGGTCTCGAAATAGTCGAAGGTCTGCGAAGCGAATTCGCGGCCGCGGCGCAGCAGGTCGGCCACGGCGATGATGGAGACCAGCGAGGTGTCCTTGAGCATGGCGATGCATTCGTTGCCGATGGGCGGCAGGATGGTGCGCATGGCCTGCGGCAGGATGACCAGCGTCATGGTCTGGAAGCGGTTGAAGCCGAGCGAGCGGGCGGCTTCGGTCTGGCCCTTGGGGACGGACAGAATGCCCGCGCGGAACACTTCGCCCATGTACGCGCCGTAGCAGAAGCTGATGGCGATGACCGCCGACACCATGGGCGGCACCTGAATGATGCGGCCGAGGGCGTAGTAGATGTAGAAAAGCTGGACGAGCAGCGGCACGCCGCGGATGATTTCCACGTAGGTGGACGCGATCAGGTTGATGACGCTGTTGCGCGACAGGCGGCCGAGGCCCGTGAGCAGGCCGATGGGCAGCGTGCAGAGCAGGGAAAGGATCGTCACTTCAAACGTGATGACCAAGCCGTCCGGAAGGAATTTGACGATTTCCAGATACGGTTCGGGCTGGGTCGCGCACAGGGTGACCAGAGTGATCACCGCGACGCAGAACGCCAGCGTCCAGGCATTGAGGAGTCTGCGATCCCCCGGATCGGGGATTTGCGCGCCCTCCGTGACCTCAATGCGAATGTTGGGAGCGTTGTTCATACGGGGTTTCCTAGTGTGTCGGGTTCCGGCAGACGCGCGCTGTCGCGTGCGCCGCGATGGCCTTGCAGGGGTGCGGCGCGCCGCCGGGCGCGCGGAAACGGGGGCCTTACCAAACGGGCGGCAGGGGAGCGGACTCCCCTGCCGGAAAAAATCGCAACAGGACGATGGGTGAGGGGGCGGCGTCTACTTGCCGATCCACGTTTCGACGATCTGCTTGTCGAGTCCCTTCGCCTTCACGGACTTGATGCCTTCGTTGATTTTCTTGACGAGGTCGGTGTCGGACTTGCGGACCGCGAAGCCGTAGTATTCCACATCGTCGGTGATGAAGGCAACCTTGAGCTTGCCCTGATATTCCTTCTTCTTGTTGGCGTAGAACTTGGCGACCGGATCGTCGCAGATCACGGCGTCGATGTTGCCCTTGGCGAGGTCTTCGAGCGCGAGGCCGACTTCGTCGTAGGTCTTGACGACGGCCTTGGACTTGGCCTTGGGCAGGGTTTCCACGAGGCCGGTGGTGCCGATCTGGCCGCCGACCTTCTTGCCGTCCAGCTCCTTGAGGCTCTTGAGATCCGTGCCGACGGGTACCACGACGGCCTGACGGATTTCACAGTAGGGATCGGAGAATCCCATGGCCTTCTTGCGCTTTTCGGTGATGGTCACGGAAGAGGCGATGATGTCGGCCTGACGGGATTCCAGCGCGGCGAAGATGCCGTCCCACGCGGTGTTGTGGAATTCGACGTTCAGGCCGGCTTCCTTGGCGACTGCCTTCAGGTAGTCGATGGAATAGCCGACCACGTTCTTGTTTTCATCAAGCATTTCAATGGGAGGCCACGTCGCGTCGGAAGCCACGATAAGGGGTTTTTCGGCGGCATAGGCCAGAGAAGCGCACAAGAGCAGGGACAACAGGGTCGCACTGAAAAGACGGGTCATACCGACAGCTCCTCCAGATGTTGGTGTTCCGCGGCGACAAGCCGCAACGGAAAAGGCGCATCTCGTTCCCCTCGCGCGGCTTTTCCGTATGCCGTAATCTAAGCGTTTTCTTTTGCAGGAAGATGTAGGGCGTGTCAAGACGGCTTTCCCGATCCGGGGGGCCGCATGGCTTGATTTTTCCAACGTTCCCATGTTCTTCTGGGGCCTTGTTCGGTCATTTTTCCCCGGAGGTTTTTTCATGTCGGTTTCGCGCGCGGTGCTTCTCGACCGGGACGGCACGCTCATTGAGGACAGGCACTATCTTGCAGACCCCGCCGGAGTCGCGTTGTTGCCCGGCGTCGGCCCGGCCCTTTCCCGGCTTGTCCGGGCCGGGCATCGGCTGTTTCTGGTGTCCAACCAGTCCGGCGTGGGCCGGGGGTATTTTATGGAGGAGGCGGTGCTCGCCTGCCAGCGGCGTCTGGAGGCGTTGCTGGAGCCCTACGGCGTGGCCTTTACGGATGCGGTGTGGTGCCCGCACGCACCGGAGGCGCAGTGCCGCTGCCGCAAGCCGTTGCCGGGAATGTTCGAGGCCCTGCGCGCCCGGCACGGCCTTTCGCCCGAGGCGTCGGTCATGATCGGGGACAAGCTGGACGATCTGGCGTTCGCGGCGAACGCGGGGCTGTCCGCCGGGGTGCTGGTGCTGAGCGGCAAGGGCGCGGAGCACGCCCGGAAGGCCGGATTTCCCGTGCCCGTCTCCGGCTGCGCGGAGGTGCCCGGTTCCCCCCGCCGCATCGTCGCTGCGGACTTCGCCTCGGCGGTGGAGTGGGTCATGAGCCGGGGAGGGGAAGCGGAATCTTTCTGAAAAAGGCTTCCCCTCCCCGAACGCCTCCCCATCTTTTCCTGCTTTCGTGCGTATCGAATCCCTGTTCGGGGGATTTCCTGCCCGGGAAGAGGTTTTTTTGAACGGCGTGAGCGAATCCCTGCTGAAAGGGGGGCGCTCACGCCGTTCGGTTTGGCGAGGGGCGGGCGACAGTGCCGGAGAGGGGATTCGTCCGTGCTCTGACTGGCGCGGTTTTTCGGGACCGGCCCTTTACTCATTTCTTTGCGTCGGATTTGTGCCTACAACGCACGGAGGCGGAGCATGGCCGAACGAAGGGAGCAGGGGGGTATGTTGAGGCGGGGATGTCGTGAGTCGCGGTGCTTCGAAAGGCCGGGGCGAAGCGATGAAACCCCGTTCCGGCGTTGCATCGGCGTACGGCTCGGCGGGCTCTTGGGGAAGGGGCGAAAAGGAGGCCGCCCGTGCTTTTGGGGGCGGATAGCAAAAATAGAGACGGCAATCATGCACGGAAGTTGACAGTTCATGTCAACTTTACGTTTTTATTACTTTTTATTTGTCATTATGTTACGAAAGGCATATATCCATCCGCCTGTTGATCAGGGAAGGCTTTTGCGGCCGCATTGCGGCCCGTCAACAACAAAGAAGGAGAATCCCATGAACGAGAACATGAAGTACGCCTTGTTTCTGCTTGGTGGCATTGCCGTGGGCGCGCTGGGCGCCGTCGCCGTCAGCAAGGGCAAGCTGAACCTGAAGCCGCTGGCGACCGATCTCATCAGCCGCGGGCTCGACGTGAAGGACGCCGTGCTTTCCAAGGTCGAAACCGCCAAGGAAAACATGGACGATCTCGTCGCCGAAGCCCGCTTCGCTTCGGAACAGCGCAAGGAAACCAAGGAAGCCGGCGAATCCTGCTAGCCTGCGATGACACCCGGGGGAGGAACCTCCCCCGGCGCTTCGGCGCGCGTGTCCCGTCGGTGGGAGAACGCCTCCTCTCCGACTCCGACGGGTTGATGCTTTAACCATTGAGGGTTCCATGTCCTTTTGCATCGTCCATGAAATTCCGGGCCGTATCCGCCTGCGGGCCGACAAACCCTTTTCGTATGAGCTGGCCGTGAGCCTCGCCGAGCGGCTCGACGCCGTGCCCGGCATCGAAGGCGTCCGGGTGAGCCCGCGTACGGGCAGCGTGCTGTTGCTCTACGCGACCGGCGAGGCGCGCGACGAAGCCTGCCGTTTGCTCCTTGAGATGGAAGAGCTGCCCGTCGTGGAGATTCTTCCCGCCGTCGCCGCCCCCGACGCGGACCATCCGAGCCTCGCGCCGTTCTTCCGCTATTTTTGCGTGCGTCCGTTTCTGCCCATGCCCCTGCGCATCCTTACCGCCGTTCGCAGCGGCATTCCTTTCATCAGAAAGGGTTTTTCCATGTTGTTCCGGGGCCGGGTGAACGTGGACGTGCTCGACGCCACGGCCATCGGCGTTTCCCTCGCCATGCGGGACTACAACACGGTGGGGCTGTTGACGTTGCTGCTCGGCTTCGGAGAAGCCCTTGAGCTGTGGACGCGCAAGAAGTCCCTGACCAGCCTCGCCGAGCGTCTCGCCCTCAACGTCGATACCGTATGGGTCCGGCGCGGCGAACTGGAAATCGCCGTGCCCATCGCCGAACTGCAGGCGGACGATCTGGTGGTCGTGCGCACGGGCGCGGCCATCCCCGTCGACGGCACGGTCGTGTCCGGGGAGGCGTCGGTGAATCAGGCCTCCATGACCGGCGAGCCGCTGGGCGTGCTCCGCTCGGAAGGCGCGTCCGTCTTTGCCGGAACCGTGGTGGAGGAAGGGGAAATCGTCATCCGTCCCACCGGGGTGGGCGACGGAACGCGGCTCAACAAAATCATCAAGTTCATCGAAGAGTCGGAACTCCGCAAGGCGGACATTCAGGGCCGCGCCGAACGCCTCGCGGATGCGGTGGTGCCGTTCAGCTTTCTGCTTGCGGGAGCCGTGTGGATGGTCACCCGCAATCCCATGCGCGCCGCCGGCGTCCTTATGGTGGACTACTCCTGCGCGCTCAAGCTGGCGACGCCGCTTGCCATTCTCGCCGCCATCAAGGAGGGCGCGGGCTGCGGCGTGCTGGTCAAGGGCGGGCGTTTTCTGGAGACGCTGTCCGCCGTGGACGCGGTGGTCTTCGACAAGACCGGAACGCTTACGGAATCCCGCCCCAGAGTGGTGGAGGTCGTCCCCGCCGAAGGCTGGGGGAGGGACGAGGTGCTGCGCCTCGCCGCCTGCCTTGAGGAGCATTTTCCGCATCCCGTGGCCCGCGCCGTGGTCAGGAAGGCGGAGGAGGAGGCGCTGCAGCATCAGGAAGAGCATGCCGAGGTCAGGTACATCGTCGCACACGGCATCGCCTCGGAACTGCACGGCAAGCGCGTGTTCATCGGCAGTCGCCACTACATCGAACAGGACGAGGGCATTTCGGTGGCCCCGTTGCTGTCCGAAGTCGAACGGCTGGCGCGCGAAGGGCATTCCGTGCTCTATCTGGCGCAGGAGGATCGGCTTGTCGGCCTGATCGGCATCGAAGATCCGTTGCGGGAGGAATCCGCCGACGTGATCCGCCAACTCCGCGAGCGCGGCATCAAGCGTATCGTCATGCTGACCGGCGACGACGAGCGCACGGCGGCGGCCGTGGCGGCGCGTCTCGGCATCACGGAATACCGCGCCCAGATTCTGCCCACGGACAAGGCCGCGATCATTGAAGAGCTGAAGGCCGAGGGACATACGGTGCTCATGACCGGTGACGGCATCAACGACTCTCCGGCCCTGTCCGCCGCCGACGTGGGCGTGACGCTCCGCGACGGGGCGGACCTCGCCCGGGAGGTCGCGGATGTGGTGCTCACCAACTGCAATCTGCGGGAACTCTCCACGGCGATGGAGCTTGGAGATCGGACGCTGCGGCGCATCCGCACCAACTTCGGCCTTACCATGAGCCTGAACTCGCTGTTCCTTGCGGGCAGTCTTTTCGGAGTGCTCCAGCCCGGAGGTTCCGCCGTGCTGCACAACCTCACGACGCTCGGCGTCTGCCTGAACGCCATGCGGTCCATGCTCCCGCGCGGGGAAAACGCGGCCTAGAGCCTTTCAGCCTGAAAAATTGAAAGGCGGGGCGGCGAGGCGCGGATGCTGCCGAAGAGTCTTCGCAGCATGAACCTTTGAGGCCTGAAGCCCTTTAAAGGGAATCCGCTCTAGGAATGAGGAGGCGGCACCCTTTCGGAGAACCGTTTTTCGGAACGCTACGCAACGGCACGCCCCCTCCGGCGTGCTCTTAAAAGGAATATCTCATGCTTGACGGAATCATTACGAGCTTTATCGACGGTCGGGTTCGGGTTCGCCACAGCGCGCTGAAAAAAGCCGCCAACGCGGCGAAAGCCCATGACGCGCTCATGCGGACGCCCGGCGTGCGCAAGGCGGAAATCAACACCAACACGGGTTCCCTGCTGCTGGAATACGATCCCAAGCAGTTGAGCCGCGTGGAACTCCTTCAGATGGCCGAAAAAATGAAGGAAGGCCTCGCCGAAGACGAGGAGCCCGCCTTATCCCGACGGAAAGGGAGGCTGCTGACGCCCGCGCAGGTCCGCCACCTGACGAACCGGGGCATGATTCTGACCCTCGGGGCGTCCGTCGGGTTCGCGCTGGTGGGCCGGATGGGAGCTCATGTGGCTCTCGGATGGGGCTTTCTGGCTTTGAACGCCCTGCATCTGTATCGCTATCGGCGGTGCATCTGATTTCTCCGTTCCGTGTCTCGGAGCTTCCTGCGCTCACAAAAAAACAACGCCAAGAATCACATTCTTGGCGTTGTTTTTTACAGGCATACCTGCTTCGCTCACCCCGCGGCCTCAGGGAAAGCCCCTGGCTGCACGCGTTTGCGTGCGGGGGACCTGATAATTTCCTCTTTCATGACTGATGGAATAAGGGGGCGGAGGATACGGAAAAAAACTTCACCGTGAGAATACGGGAAGCCGTTGCCGAAGTGTACGGGAACGGCATTCTTCCCCGAGGGACGTCTGGACCGAGACTCACACAAAAGCGGAGAGAAAGCAAAAAGCGCATCACAAGATCCTTTTTTGGAATTTGTGATGCGCCTTCAATTACTTATTGGCGTCCCCAAGGGGATAGAAATTTAAATCATAATTTACTGATTTTATGTTGTTTTTATAAAAAAATTTTATTTGATACCTACAAATCTACCTCAAAAATTAAAATATTTCAAAAATTTTTTCTAGAAAAAATGGGACAGGTACCCTGTCGCTATTTCTCACTGAATTTTTATGTTTTCCTCCCGGCAATTCGCTTTAGCAGGCTTGCAGTAATGTCTACCCTGTAGGAACACCACATCGGCTGCCTGCTGGAATGGTTTGGCCTAAGTTGGCTTTCTGGTGGATGCTAAAGAATGCGACCGTTACAATATTTTATTATTAATTCTAAATGAAATATCTATATTATGTCCAATTTTATTGAATATTGACAGATCAGATGTCACTTTTCCTATGGAAATTACCTTCATTGTCAGATTTGGTCTATCTGTTTGTGCATAAAAAATAGCGATGCTGTTGTTCTGGGGACAATAGGTAATGTCTCCATCGTCAAAGCGAAGTTTGCCTTCTGCCTGAGTTGTAATTTCTTCATCGATACTTCCATAATATTCACGACCTCCGTACTGAACCATCGGAATGGTGATCGGAAGGAGTTTTTTGAATTCCTGGGCAGTATGATCTGTGTTCAGGAAGCCAGTAAGCTTGGTATCCCCTATTGTTATAGTAACGGGTGTCTTTGTAGAGTCAGAATTTGCAGTTGTCTTGGGAGCCATATTCATTCCAAGTTTGTTCAGCCAATTTGTAAGAAGGTCGTGCGCATTGCGTGCATCTGCCCCGAGCATATCAAATCCGTCCAACAACATGGCGTCAGGACAGCATTCACTTACGACCTGAAACGCTCGTCCGACGCCATAGCCATCATGGGTACAGAACGGTACGATGGTTTTTCCGGCGAGATTGTTTTGGGAAAGAAAGGTTGCCATAGGCTGGGGGATGGTATTTCCCCAAATAGGAAACCCTAAATAGATTGTATCATAGTTTTGTGGGTTGAAATCGAGGGGCTGAATCGGAGGCAGAAAATTGGTACGCCGTTCTTCCCGAGCTTGTTCCACAACAGCATGAAAATCCTCCGAGTAGGGGCGCACCGTTTTGATTTCCATAATATCGCCGCCTACAAGTCCATGAAGAAGGTTTGCTACCATCTTGGTATTTCCGGATAAGGAATAATAAATAATTAAACTTTTATTGTTAGAATCATGTGTTGCCTGTTGGGCACAAAATCCCTGACTATACAATGAAATCGAAAACAATACAGCAAACATCGAAATAAAAATTCTTTTCATGAAAACCTCCATCCACATACTAAATTAGTTCAAATATCCAAGCTCGCGCAGCCAGTTGCGGACAGGTTCTTCCGCATTTTTCACATCGTTCCTGTAAAAGTCGATGTGTTCCCGTATTTCAGCATGAAGGTTGAGCTTTTTAAGATCACTGATGGTATTACTGATTCCGCTGGTGCCGTGAGTGCAGAACGGAACCAGAGTTTTTCCAGTAAAATCATGTTGTTCAAGAAAACTGAACACAGCCATAGGCATTGTTCCGACCCAGTTGGGAAAGCCTACAAAAACAACATCGTAATCTTGCATATTGGCAACCTTTGCCTGGAGTTCCGGACGTGCACCGTTCCGCAACTCTTCCCGTGCCTGCTCAACGGCGCTGTCAAAATCTGGCCCGTATTCCCTGACAGCCTTGATTTCAAAGAGATCGCCGCCTGTCATCCTCTGAATATCGTGGGCAATAAGGCGGGTATTTCCAGACATGGAGAAATAGGCAACGAGAATTCGTGAGTGCGAAGCAGCAGAGCCGACGTTATTGCTTTGCTGAGCATGAGCGCTTACTGCATACGCCATAGTCAAAACCAGTATAAGAATAAATTTCTTCATTACGCCCTCCATAAATTATGGAATGTGTTTATGAGATATGTTCAATGGTTCATAATATGATATGATTCTTTGAACTCCTCATTGCTGCCGATATATCCTTCCGTTAGCCCTCCTTTCGTAAGATAGGTAAAGACACCTGTATTTGCTTCGTCCGCGTTTTCAGAGAAGAAGTTTTATAGAATACATATCGGGATGCTCCATGAACAACCAGCTACGATTCTCGCATCTTTTTGCCCAATTGTTGCACCTCCCTTTAGACAGCACCGTTCCCCTAATTTTTTGAGCGAGCCAGCAACGATTCATGATAAAATCGGAGCCTGTAGAAATAGGCAAAAAGATGCGAGGATTGTAGCTGGTTCAAGAAGAGCCTGGCGTTATTATGCGGCCATACACTTTAGACCAACAGGAGACGATAGTATGAAAAACGCTGTGATGTGTATGGCCCTGGCTTTGACTGTCACGACCGGTCTTTCTGCCGGTCAGACTTTTGCCGCAGAAACAGACAAGGCGCAGACGATTATCCGTAACGGTGAGCAGGCCGCTCTCAAGGGGTCTGATCAGTTTTTTACCGGCAACGTGCGCATTGACCCTTTGTACCCTGCCAACAATGACATGCGTTCCAGCGGCGGCAGAGTGACTTTTGAGCCTGGCGCTCGCTCCAACTGGCATATTCATCCTGTAGGACAGGTCTTGATCATCACTTCCGGCGTGGGCCGGACGCAGGAATGGGGCAAGCCCATCCAGGAAGTCAGGCCGGGTGACGTCATTATCTGCCCCGTGGGCGTTAAGCACTGGCACGGGGCCGCGCCGAACAGCTCCATGTCGCATATTTCCATTTGTGAGGAAAAAGAACCCGGCAAGGTTGTCGAGTGGATGGAAAAGGTAACCGACGAGCAGTACAACGGGAAATAGTCATAACGGGTCTGCCTTCAACCTACGAAAGGAGAAGGCAGGCCATCCCACCGAGGAATATATGAATCCGCCATCCGTATGGACGCGCAGAGGCTTTATCAAGGCTGCCGGAATTGTCGGAGGCGCAGCGCTCATGATTGGGGCGACGGACACGCCAGCCCCGGCTGCATCCGCAGGAGGCTCTACCGTGCCGGAGGAAATGCTGAAAGGGGTCAGCGATATCCATGTTCATGCAGCACCGGATGTAAAGGCCAGAGCTATTGATGAGCTGTCCTTCGCCCGCGAGGCTCAGAAAGCAGGATACCGCTCGGTGATGTTCAAATCGAATGAGTGGAGCTGCCACGACAGGGTATACCTCATACGGCAGGCACTTCCCGGTTTCGCCTGTTTCGGCAGTTTGTGCATGAACAGAACTCATGGCGACAGCGTAAATGTGTATGCCGCTGAAATGGCTGTAAAGACAACGGGGAACTACTGTAAATGTATTTGGATGCCCACACAGGCGGCGGCATACCAGCACGCTCATGACAAGTTGCCCGGAAAGGGCATTCCCGTCCTGAGCGATACCGGGAAGGTTTTACCGGAAGTCACCAGGGTCATGGAACTCTGTGCCGGGGCCGACATCATTTTCGCAACCGGGCACTGTTCTCCCGAGGAAAGCCTTGTACTCGCACAACAGGCAAAAGAGGTAGGGGTTGGAAAGTTCGTGGTGACTCACGCCAATTCCCATATCTGGAAGATGACCCGTGCCCAGGTTATGCGCGTGGCGGAACTCGGCGGCTTTATAGAATACAGCTACATCACCAACCTGTGGGGGCCGGGGACCGGCGTGCCCATGAATGAACGGATGAGTGATGATGAATTTGTTGCGTACGCTAAAATTATTCCTGAGCGCAGTTTTATCACTACCGATCTCGGGCAGGTCGATATGCCGCATCCTTTGGAAGGAATGCGCATGTGCATCAGAGCATTGCTCGGAGGGGGCGTGCCTCAAAAAGATATTGACATGATGATTCGTACAAATCCGGCCATGCTTATGGGATTGGAAGCCGCAAGATGAAAACTTATAGCTAAAAGGAAGTAATATAATGAACAATACAAAGGAAAAGGTTTCCCTGGAAATAAGTCGTCGTGGAGTTTTGCAGGCCGCTGCGGCACTGGTTGCCGCCCCCATTTTGCTGGGAGGCCTTTCAGGCATGGGAATAGCTGCGGAAGGCAGTTCCACGACTTCCCGCGCATCTGGGAGAAAAAGCCACCTGGACCTGCCGCTGTTGACGAAAAAGCGCACACTCGGGAGCGGAAAGTTCAGCATGGAAGTGTCCGCCCTGGGGTTCGGCGTGATGGGAGCGAACTATAATCGCGGGGTTTCGCCTGACAGGAAGACGGTGATTGAAGTGATACGTCAGGCTGCCGAACATGGCGTTACCCTGTTTGACACCGCCCAGGTTTATGGGCCGCTGACTAATGAGGAACTCGCGGGAGAGGCTCTGGCTCCGTACAAGGGCACGGTCGCCATCACCACCAAGTTCGGCCACAGCATTGTCAACGGGGTCTACCAGACAGGCAAACTGGACAGTCGCCCGGAAAATATCCGCCGGGTCGCGGAAGAATCGCTGAAGAGATTGAAGGTCGATACCATCGAACTTTTCTATCAGCATCGTTTTGACCCCGCGGTGCCCATCGAAGATGTGGCCGGAACTGTCAAAGATCTCATTCGTGAAGGCAAAGTGAAACGCTTCGGCTTGTGTGAGGTGGGGCCGGAAACCATCCGGCGCGCCCACGCCGAACAACCCGTTACCGCCGTTCAGAGCGAGTACCACCTGATGTGGCGTGAGCCGGAAAAAGATGTTTTTCCCGTACTTGAGGAACTGGGCATCGGTTTTGTTCCCTACAGTCCGCTCAACCGGGGTTTTCTTGGCGGGGATATGACAGCCTATACCCGGTTTGATTCCGGCAATGACAATCGCAATACCCTGCCCAGATTTGCGCCCGAGGCTTTGGGAAAGAATCTGATGTTTGTGGAAATTCTCAACCGCTTTGGCCGCCCCAGAGGGATCACCGGTGCGCAGGCTGCCTTGGGCTGGCTGTTGCAGAAGGATTGGATGGTTCCCATTCCCGGCACAACTAAACTGTCTCACCTGGAAGAAAACATCAGGGCGGCCAATCTGGCTGTAAGCCCGGAAGAATGGAAGGAGCTTGAAGAGGCGCTTTCCAGGGTGGAAATCGTGGGCGACCGTTACCCCGCCGAACAGCAAAGACAGGTTCAGAGAAGTTAGCAGCTTCATTACTCGGGGCGGACAGCCGAATAAAGGTGATGGGCATCCGCTTCGGGGATCGCAATTCATAGAAAGGAAGAATCGATATGAAACAGGAAACGATGAAGGCCGGTGTCCTGATCGGGCCGCAGCGGATTGACATCAGGCAGGTACCCGTTCCGGAAATGTCTCCCGGTATGCTGAAGATACGTGTTTCCGCCTGCGGCGTATGCGGCAGCGACATTCACATGTGGAAGGCCGGAAAGGGCTGGGGTTCGGAATCCATTACCGATTTTCATATGGGGCATGAATTTTGCGGTGTGGTTGTCGACCCCGGCGACAGTGATTTCCGCATCGGCGATCGTGTGACCTTCTGGGCCAATCTGTACTGCGGCGAATGCGACATGTGCCGGGCGGGCAAGGAACATCTTTGCCGGGAGGTACACGGTACCAATTATATCGGTTTCGTCTGCAACGGCGGTTATGCGGAATATTTTGTCGGCAAGGCGGGGAACGCCTACAGGTTGCCGGATACGGTGTCGGACATCGCCGCCGGGCTGATTGATCCCCTGATGGTTGCGTATCATGCGGTCAGGCAGTCCAGTCTGAAACTGCACGATAAAGTGCTGGTGGTCGGCAGCGGCATTATTGCGCAGCTTATCGGCGGGCTGGTCAAGAAAGCGGGAGCTTCCTGCCTGGCCATGTCCAAGATTGATGAGCGGCAAACGGGCAAGGCACGGGAAATAGGCGATTTCGACGCTTATTTTGACGGGAATGATCCTGACCGGGCTGCGAAGATGCAGGAGGCTTCCGAAGGCGGATTCGATGTCGTCTTTGAAGCTGTCGGCGCGGGAGAGTCACTTGCCGCCTGCCTGGACGGCGTGAAACCCGGCGGCGAAATCGTGATGATCGGCAACTCGATGACGCCTGCGGTTCCCTTTGAGCTGAATCGCGCCGTTCTGCATGAGGTCCGCCTGACCGGCAGTGTATCCTGCACCCGAAAGGAATTTGAAGAAACTATCGACCTCATTGCCAAAGGCATCATTGATGCTGAAAAGTACGTGACCGATATTCTGCCCCTGGAGCAGCTTCAGCACGCTTTTGAAAAGCAGATTTCCCCTGCTGAATCCGTTCTGAAGACCGTCATCAGACCGTAATTCCTGACGGTAAAGGCCACCTCCGAAAGACCGGAGGAGACCTAACAAATGAATTCACGGTGAAATGGAGAGAGCCTTTTGTTTTCCGGCCTCGATGTGCCTGCGGAAGGAAGAATCGAATACTCCTGTATACGAAAAACGGATTGAACTGATGAAAACGATAGAAAACCAAACCTATGACGAGGAACGCGCCTTATACGGCATCAGCAATATTCATCTTCTGGACTGTACCTTTGCAGGTCCAGCCGATGGAGAAAGCGCCGTCAAGGAATCTTCGGATATTGTTGCCGAACGCTGTTCTTTCAATCTGCGTTACCCGTTTTGGCATGTGCATCGGCTGGATATTCGGGAGTGCCGCATGTCCGAAGGGTGCCGCGCGGCTCTCTGGTATTCGGATCACGTTACCGTCACGGGCAGTGAACTGCATGGAATCAAGGCGTTTCGCGAGTGCCGGGACGTGACTGTCCGTAACTGCGACATCAAATCAGGTGAATTCGGTTGGTTTTCCCGTGACTTCGGGATGGAAGGCTGCACTGTGGAAAGCGATTATTTCATGTTGCGCGCCGGAAACCTGGCATTCATCGATGTGCGCTTCAGAGGAAAATATGCGCTGCAATACCTGTATGATTCCGTTTTTGACCACTGCGATATCACCAGCAGAGACGCCTTCTGGCACGCGCATAATGTTACCGTCAGAAACAGCGTCCTTCGCGGAGAATTCCTTGGCTGGTATTCCGACAACCTCATTCTTGAGAATTGCAGAATACTCAGCTCCCAGCCGCTTTGCTACTGCAATGCTTTGAAGCTGATTGACTGTGAAGTCGTTGATTCTGATCTCTGTTTTGAAAAGTCGGATGTGGATGCCGTTATCACTACGCCCGTAGACAGCATCAAAAATCCCCGTTCGGGACGCATTGTGGTTCCCTTTGTTGATGAAATCATTCGTGACGATGAACATTCCAGAGCTGAAATCCTTGTAACGGGCGGACGGTCATCAGACCCAGGTATGGGGTCTCATGACGAAAGGATCGCCGTATAGGCAAAACGGGTTATACAACCCCAAAATTGAGGGTAGGATATGAAAACAAGGATGTTGGGAAAAAGCGGTATAGAAGTTTCTGCTATCGGCATGGGGTGCATGGGGTTCAGCCACGGCTACGGCGCGACGCCAACCGAAGAGGAATCCATCCGGCTGATACGCAAAGCCTATGAACTGGGCTGCACCTTTTTTGACACAGCCGAGGGCTACGGCCCTTATGTCAATGAAGAGCTGGTCGGCAAAGCGGTCGCGCCCTTCCGGGACAAGATTGTTCTGGCTACGAAGTTTTCTCCCATCGCGCTTGCCGGGCAGGACATGCCCGAAGGAAAACTGAGCAGAAAGGGCCTCAGAAAAGCCCTCGAAGATTCCCTCCGGCGACTGGGAACGGATTATGTCGACCTGTATTATCAGCACAGAGTTCCCGAAGGTAGCCATGTGGAGGAAGTGGCCTTGTGGATGGGAGAGCTGATCCGTGAGGGGAAAATCAGAGGCTGGGGTCAGTCCCAGTCTT
>CAUHBW010000042.1 GCA_959604115.1 uncultured Bilophila sp.
TGGATGGCGGACGGCGGGTACACCATCGTCTAGCGGGAACGTTGGCGGCGTTCGGATATCCATGGGGAAAGTGGCGGCGGGCTGTCGAGTCCGACGCCTCTTTTCGCAGCCGCCCGGACGCCGTTGGTTGCGGGCGCGCCGTCGGAGAGGGGCATCCCCTGTCGGCGGGTGCCCCGCCGCCGCTGGCGCTTCCGGCGTTGTTCCGGGGGGCCGCAACCTTGATCGACAGGTTTTCCAAGGAATGGATTGGTTCCGGGGCGAGAGAATCGGGCAAGAAGCGGGCAGGATCGTATCTAGCCTCCGGCGCGGCGTTTGCTATCCTGAAAACCGGACGAAAACGCATGAAGGAAGCCGATCCCGCGTGGAACGCATGCGGGGCGGCCTCATACGCAAAGGAGTGGATCAATGGGCAAAAACGTACTGATACTGTCCGCCAGCCCAAGAAAGGGCGGCAATTCCGATCTGTTGTGCGACCAGTTCCTGCTGGGCGCGCAGGAATCCGGCAACCGGGCGGAGAAGGTTTTCCTGCGGGACAGGGCGATCGGCTATTGCCTCGGCTGCGAGGCCTGTCAGCAGAGCGGCGTCTGCGTGCGGAAAGACGACATGGCGGACATTCTGGACAAGATGATCGCCGCCGACGTGATCGTCATGGCGACGCCGGTGTATTTCTACACGATGGCCGCCCAGATGAAGACGCTGATCGACAGGACGGTGCCCCGCTATACCGAAATCCGGAACAAGGCGTTTTTCTTCATCGTGACCGCCGCCGACGGCGACAAGCGGTCGCTGGAGCGGACCGTCGAGGGTTTCCGGGGCTTTCTCGCCTGTCTGGACGGCGCGGAGGAGCGGGGCGTCGTCTACGGGGCCGGAGCATGGAAAAAAGGCGACATCCGCACCACTCCCGCAATGGAGGAGGCGTACGCGCTGGGGAAGGCGATCCGCTAGTCCGCGTTCCTTCGCGTGATCCTTGCCGACCGTCATAAAGCGCAGGGCGGCGTTCCGAACCGGCTGGAGCGGGAATTCCTCTTCGGACAGGGCGACGGCCTTTCCATTGAGAAGGACGCGGCAAGACGCTCGTCGCCGTAGAGTTCGCCGCCCTCGGCGTCGGGCGGGCCGATGGCTTCGTCCGCGCCGTCCGTGTACAGCAGCACGGACTGTCCCGGCGCGAGTTCCAGCGTGAACGTCGAATACCGTTGCTCCTCCCGGACGCCGAGCACGAGTTCCCCGGTCCACGGCAGGGGGACGGCCTCGCCGCCGGAAACCGGACCGGGAAGGGGCGGCGGGTACGCCCTTGCCGCAGACGTCGCCCATGACGAAGCACAGGCGCGCCGGGTCCGCGAAGCATTCGTACAGATCGCCGCAGACTTCGCGGGCCATGTCGATGCTTGCCCGGAGCCGCGCGCCCGGCGTTTCGGGAAAGGCGCGGGGCAACATGGACTTCTGGATTTTTCTGGCGATGGCGAGTTCGTTGCTCAGCCGCTGCTGGGCGGCGGCGCTGTCCACGAGGTTGCGGAAGGAGCCCCGCAGGGTCACGCGGACCCGCTCGAAGGCGTCCAGCATCCCGCCCACCTCGTCGGGGAACGGCGAACGCGGGAACGGCGTGTCCAGAGCGCCTTCGCCGAGCCGGTCGATGGCGGCGGTCAGGGCGCGCAGGGGACGGAGCGTGCGCGAGGTGGCCATCCATGTCAGCAGCACGATGAACAGGGGTCCGAGGATCGCCACCAGCAGGAACGGCAGGGGCAGTCCGTGCGGCGCGTCGCCCAGTTCGCGGCTGGAGACGAGCAGGCCGAGATGCCAGCCCTGTTCCCGCAGGGGCGCGTAGGCCAGCGAGGTGGGGCCGTCCCACGGCAGCGGCCACGGCAGGCGGTTGCCGTTGAAGATCGGCCGGAGCTGCACCACGCCCGAGCCGCCGTCGAGGATGGCCTTCCAGACTGGCCAGCTTCGTCGCGCCGCTCAGGCGGGCTTCGTCGGAAAGGCTCTGCGGGCCTTCCCGAGACGCCTGTCCGGCGGAAAGATGATGTACTGCCCGTGTTCTGTTGATGAAGAAGGGCGCGGCGTTGGAGAACCTCGACAGTTCGTACAGCGTGTTCCGTATCCACGGCATGATCACCACGAGCCCGGCCCAGCCGTCCTGCGGATCGCCGGACAGGGGTTCGGCGTAGAGCATGGCGGCGTGCGGTCCGTTTTCGGGAAAGCTGTGGAGCAGGCTCCGCCAGCGGGGCGGTTCTCCGGCGGGAGAGACGAGTGGAGTCAGGTCTTCCAGTTCCTCCCGATCGATCGCGCCGTTGTGGGTGCGGAACAGCCACGTTTTGCCCCCGTATCCCGCCGCGATGCCGAGCACGGGAAAATCCGTGATGAACGCGCGCGGGAGCGCCTCCTTATCGGGATATTCGGGAAAAAGGCTGTTGAAGCCGCTTCCGGCAAAGACCTTGCGGACTTGCGGGCGCAGGGCGCTCACCCGGATGGAACCGCCCAGCGGCGCAAGCTGCTTTCCGATGTTGAGAAGACCGCGCAGGCCGAACGAGCTCACGTAGTCCACTCCCGAAAGATCGAGAACCACGTTGCGCATGTCCTGTCCGATAAGCTCGGAGCAGAATTGTTCGAAAGCCGGACTCGAAAAGGCGTCCCAGCGTCCTGAAAGCCTGATGACGTGTGCGGACGGGGCTTGGCTGACATGTATTTCCATAACGGTTCCTCCGGCCTGAAAGCAGCGTGCCCGGCGGAATGCGGGGGTAGCAAGCATATTTCGAAAAAAGAGCACGAAGCGTGCCAGAAGACGATTCGGAAGGTGAAAAGGAGGCGGTATTGCCGGAACCGCGCCGGTCCTCCGTTTTCATGAAAAGGATGACCTGTGATGGGCCGTGGCGGGCGAGGGGCCCGGCCCGTTCGTGCCGTAATGGGCTCTTTTCCCGGCAAGTCCACGCAGACGTGTCCGTCGTGGCGCACAGGGAAGAGCGGAGCCGAGAGCCCCGGCAATTCCGCACGGGCCCTCCCCGTCGTTCCGGCTCGCTGGCGGTATGGAGGAACGGCGCACGCCCACTTTTTCGTCAGCTTCCGGCGCATCGCCCGGTTTTTGGGCGTCCGCCGACATGGCGCGCAAACGCCGTGGTTCCGTCGGAGCGGGGTCGCGTGTCTCGGATCCCGTCCCCGGAGCGGGTCGGCTGTTTCGGGGAGGGCTTGAGTCGTCCCGTGAAGCGTCGTGGGCTTCTGTTCCTCGGTTGGCGTCCGATGGAAACGGAACGGAAGAAACGGTACCCTTCCCGAGCCGCGCGTCTTCGAGACGGAAGGTACCGGTGGCGGGGCTGTGCGCAAGTGGGGCCGCGCCGCCCGAAACGAACGCTCCCCGCGCCCGTCCGAAATCGGCGAGGCGCGGGGAGCGTTCGTTTTGAGTTCCGGCTAGCGGGCAACCTTGGTGATGCGGCCCGTCAGGGGCATGGGCATGGGCGAGTGCGCCTTGATGTACGCCCCGACGACGTCCGCATCCATGGGATCGGGCGCGGACAGCGTCTTGCCGTGGATCAGCATCGTGTAGCCGTCGCCGCCCTTGGCGATATAGCTGGGGAGCACGACGGCGTAGCGTCCGGCCTTGTCGAGCGGGCGGGCCTTGCCGTGTTCGTCCACGACTTCCGCTGAAAGGACGCGCTGTCCGGCGGGTCGCGCCGCGTCGAAGCGGTAGCGCAGTCCGGCGACGTGCAGGATGCGCGGGCCTTCTCCCTTTGCCTCGGAAATCCCGTGTTCCAGCGCCGCCAGCAGTTGGCCGCCGTCGTATTCCCGGATGACCAGCATGTTGCCGAACGGCAGCACGGAAAGCAGATCGCCCTGCGTGAACTGGCCCCTCTTCAGGGGCGCGCGCAGGCCGCCGCCGTTGGTCAGCGCCAGCGTCGCGCCGTAGGGCCTGCCGTAGTCCAGCATGGCGTCCGTCACGACGAGGCCGCCGAGGCACTCGCCCTTGCGGCAGGCATCCATGCCGTCGGGGAAGATCAGATCGTTGCGGCCCAGCGTCTGCGCGCGGAATTCTTCGAGCGGCTTGGCATAGTCGGCCACTCGGGCATCCACGTCGGGAGCGGGAATGATGCCGGGTTCGAGACGCTTCGCCGCGCCTTCCCAGTGGGTCGGGACGCCCTGCGCATCGAAGCCCACGCGCAGTTCGCCCAGATATTCCGTGGCGAACTTGGCTGTCACGACCAGCACGGGCCGGCCCGAAGGGCTGTGTTCCACGACGGGGTAGGGGCCTTCCGGGGAGTTCGGGCCCAGATAGCTGTGCGTGTGCCCGCCGACGATGACGTCCACGCCGTCCACGGTGCGGGCCAGT
Organism: uncultured Bilophila sp.; assembly: GCA_959604115.1. Classification (GTDB taxonomy): domain Bacteria; phylum Desulfobacterota; class Desulfovibrionia; order Desulfovibrionales; family Desulfovibrionaceae; genus Bilophila. The sequence goes on from CAUHBW010000042.1 coordinate 4,313, forward strand.
TCCCGGTCGGCGGGCAGACCCAGATGGGTGACGGCGACGATATGCCGCACGCCCTGACGTTCGAGCTCCACGACGGCCTTTCTGAGCGCGTCGGCGCTGTTGGTGAAGTGCGTGTACGGGCAGGCTGCGGCGAGCGTGCTCACGTCGGGATTGGCGAGGCCGACGATGCCCACCTTGACGCCCCGGACGGTGCGTACCGCATACGGGCTGATGGACAGGCCGCGCAGGGGGCAGCCGGGTTCCGGCTTCAGATTGGTCGCCAGAACCGGATATTTGAGGGCTCCGACGTACTGGGCGAGCGTGTCGCATCCCTTGTCGAATTCGTGGTTGCCGAGCGTGACGGCGTCGTAGTTCACCCGGTTGTCGAGATCGGCCAGCATGGACCAGCCGTTGACGGTGAAGAACAGCGTGCCCTGAAACTGGTCGCCCGCGTCCAGCGCCAGCACGTTGTCGGCATGTTGGCGTTCCTCCCGCACCACGGCGGCGATGCGGCCCATGCCGCCCGCGCAGTCGGCGGAGGCCATGCAGGCGTTGCCGTATTTGTCGCGTCCGGCGACGTAGGAGTGGGTGTCGTTGGTGTGCAGCAACACCAGTTCGAGCGGTTCGGATTGCGGCGGGATGTTTTTCGCGCAGCCCGGCAGGAACAGCGCGAGAGACAGCGCGCAGGAAAGGACAAATCGAGTGGACATGGACGACTCCTTGGGCGATGAAGGCAACGGGTGGCGTTTCCGCCTCCGGCTGTCTTGCCGGAAAGCCGGGGCGAGCGTGAGAGCGAATTTCTTTTTTGCCGCAGATTACCGGTGAAGGAAAGAGGTCTCTTTCGGCGGAGAAGCGCGGAGGGACGCTCTCCGGCTCCGTCGGCTTCAGAGGCGCGGAGTGCTCACTGTGGCGTGACGGAAGACACGTTACTGCCTTTCAATGTTGGAACGTGGAAATGCGAGGCGGCGAACGGACCGGGCCGACCGCCGCGAAGCGTGCGGATGCCGCCGAAGGCCGCTTTTTTCGGCGGCATGAACCTTTGAAGGTGAAGCCGCTCAAAGGTTTTCCGCTTTAGAACCGTACCTGCGGCACGGCCTTTTCCGCTTGGCCTTCAAGTTCGAAGTATTCGACCTTGCCGAAGCCGAAGGCTCCCGCCATAAGGTTGCCGGGGAACTGCTGCACGCGGTTGTTCTGATCCCGTGCCGTACCGTTGTAGTAGCGGCGGGCCATCTGGATTTCGTCTTCCAGTTCGTTGAGGTTTTCCTGCAATTGCAGGAAGTTTTCGTTCGCCTTGAGCTGGGGATAGGCTTCTCGGCCACCGCGAACAGGCTGCGCAGGGCGATGGAGCGGGCGCGGGCCTCGATGATCTGTTCGAATACGGCCTTTTCGTGGGAGGCGTACGCTTTGACCGCAGAGATCAGGTTGGGGACGAGGTCATGGCGCCGCTTGAGCTGCACGTCGATGCCGCTCCATGCTTCGTCGACGGCGTTTCTCCCGCGCACCAGCCCGTTGTAGCGCGTGATCAGGGCGATAATGAGCAGCGCGATGGTACCGAGAAGAATACAGAGAGCCATGAGTCCTCCTCGAGTTGCCGTTTGGAAGCGGAACGCCGGAACCGAAGGCCGCCCGCACGCCGGGGCGCGGCGGGAGTTCGGATGCCCGGGCGGACAATTTCCGTCTGCCCGGAACGCGTTTTTGGCGGTGAAGGCAGCGAGGACCATGCCATGGCTCCACGGCTTCGAGGTGTTCGATCGGCCGGCGCGCGGCGTGTCTCCTTTTCTCCGAACGCGCGAAACGCCGCCGCCCGGAGGACTGCGCGGACGGCGGCGGTTCTTTTCGTTCGCAAGATCTCTTTGGGCGGGCGGAGATTCCGGATGCTCTCCCGGACGTTCGTTGCGTCGGATGTCGGCAGTCTTGGGGCTTGGGGAAGCAAGACGGACCCTTCGCTGGGTTGCAGCGGATTCCGAGAGCGGTGCCTATGACTGCCCGTCTTGTGGTCAGATTGCAACGGAATGCACGATATTGGGGCATTATGAACCGGCCCGGAGCAGGAAGGCCGCTTCACCGGAGGGACAGGATTCACGTAGACAACGAAGAGGGGGCTCCGCTTCCGGCGTACTTCGTCCCGTGCCGATGTACGACGCGCCGTATGAAGGGGAAACGCCCCCGCTCCCGAGGGCATGGTGCCTCGGCGACTCTCCGCCCGGCAGGAACGCGCAAAGGCCTCAGCCGGATTGGCATGCTTCTTGGTAGACCATGCCGCAAAAAAGGAGTTTTGCCATGAGAGCATTCCGCCTGTGTCTGATCGCTTTTGGGGTATGTCTGGCCTGTGCGCAGCCTTCCTTCAGTTCCGACGAAGAGGTTCCCAACTGGTGGGGAACGTTCTGTAATGAGGCGCGGTGCGTAGACATCGGCAACTTCAGGACGGGGACGTTCTTCAACTTCACGTTTTCCGCAGGCGATAAGGAACTGCAGGACGGCACGGCGGGGATTCTGGACGAAGCCTGCCGCAACGCCAGCGGCGGCGCGTTGCTGTTCACGCTGGAGAAGAGCGACGACACGGTGCTCGTGAAGCTCGATCCGGACGCGAAGCCCGAACCCGGCGAGGCGGAACTGGTGGGAACGTATACCCGGAAGGAATAGCTCCCTTGGGTCCGGAAGCGACGGCCTATGGCTGTCTGAACAACGTCCCTGAAACGGGTACCCGATTTCGGGGATATTTTTTCTCGCCGGATAGTGGGGCGCACCCGGGATGTTCGGGAAGACGCTGTTCGTCGCCGTCTGCCGTGATGGGCGCACATCGCTTCTCGGGGCGTCCCGTGCGCTTTTTCTGCGGCTTTCTTCGAGTCACGAATCTTGACGAAAACCTGCCCGGATTGTTTTTCCGTTCTCTTATGGCATGGTGACGCCGAGAGACTTTTTTCGGAGCATGCGGTGTTGCAGACAGCCATTCAGAAACGGCTTGAGGCGTTCGCGCTTGAGGTCGCGTTCGAGCTTGATCCCCACGGCATCACGGTGCTGTGGGGCGCGTCCGGTTCGGGCAAGACCACCTTGCTTCAATGTCTCGCCGGGCTGATCCGGCCCGATGCCGGGCGGATCGTCTGTCGTGGGGACGTCTGGTTCGATGCGGAGCGGGGCGTGTGTCTCGCCCCCGAGCGGCGACGGCTCGGCTATGTTTTTCAGGACGTCCGGCTGTTCCCCCATCTGTCCGTGCGCGCGAACATGCTGTTCGGGCGGCGGTTTCGGGGGACGTCCGGGGTGGCGTTCGAGGATGTGGTCGCGCTTCTGGATTTGGGACGGCTGCTGCACCGCACGCCTTCCGATTTGTCCGGAGGGGAAAAGCAGCGTGTCGCCGTGGGGCGCGCCCTGCTGGCCTGTCCCGAACTGCTGCTCATGGACGAGCCGCTGACCGGACTGGATCGGCGCAGGCGGGAGGAAATCATGGCCTACGTCAAGGCGATCCCGGAGCGGTTCGGCGTGCCCGTCCTGTATGTGACCCATTCGGACGCGGAACGCCGTTTTCTGGCGGATCACGTCCTGAGCCTTGAAGACGGGAAACTGGCGGAATGCTGAGCGTGCGGCGACCGCCGCACAGGGAGGAACTGCGATGAAGCGATGGATTCTGGCGCTGCTCATGGTGGGCCTGAGCGTCATGCCGGCCTTGGCCGCTCCGTCCGTGACCACGGGGATGGGCTACAAAAAGATGCTTTCCGAACTCTGCGCGCTGTACAGGCAGGAGTCCGGCAACCAGTTGACCGAAGTCTACAGCGGCACCATCGGGCAGTCGCTGGCCCAGTACAAGGCCGGGAGCGGGGTTTCCGTGTTTGTCTCGGACAGGCGGACGCTGGAGGATTCGGACGTGGCCTTCGCCTCGTTCCAGCCTCTGGGGACCGCCGTGCTCGTGCTGGCGTGGAAAAAGGGCCTGAATGTGGCCTCGCCGCAGGATCTCCGAAAGCCGGAAATCCGTTCCATAGGCTACCCCGACAAAAAGGGGGCCATTTACGGAAAGGCCGCCGATCGTTTCCTGACCCAGAGCGGCCTGCGCGAACCGCTGAAGGACAAGCTGCGGATGTTTTCCACCGTTCCGCAGGTGTTTTCCTATCTGGTCACGGGCGAACTGGACGCCGGATTCGTCAATACGGCGGTCGTCAAGGCGAAGGGCGAGTCCCTCGGAGGTCATATGGACATCCAGTCCGGCTACGAGCCCATCGAGATGGTCGCAGCGGCGGTCAAAGGCGCGGAGAACGACCCCGAAGTCAAGGCGTTTCTGACGTTCCTCCGGTCCGACAAGGCCCGGTCCGTCTGCGTCAGGCACGGGCTGCGTCCGTAGCGGGAACCGACGTGTTCGGAGAACTGCTGCGCGACGAGGAAGTGCTGTTTTCGGTGTGGCTGACCTTGAAGGTCGCCGCCGTGTGTCTGGTGCTGCACTTCGTCACGGCGGTGCCGCTGGCGCTCTGGGCGCGGTCGCCGAAAGCGCCGTTTCGCCGGACGCTCAATTTCGTCGTGACGCTGCCGCTGGTGTTTCCGCCCATCGCACTCGGGTATATGCTGCTCATGGCGTTGGGGCAGACCGGACTCGGAGAACCGCTCCAACGGCTGTTCGGCGTCCGGTTGATCTTTTCTCAGGCGGCGGTCGTGCTGGCGGCCTACATTGCGGGCCTGCCTCTGGTCATCAAGCCCGTTCAGGCGGCCCTCGGCAGCGAAACGGTGCGCAAGCTCACGGAAGCGGCGCGCGTGACCGGGGCGGGGCCGGTCGCCGCCTTTGTTCTGGTGGTCATCCCGCTGATCCGTACCAGCCTTGCCGTTGGGCTGCTGCTCGGGGTGACGCGCTCGTTCGGCGAGGTGGGCATTTCGCTCATGCTCGGCGGCAACATTTCGCAGCGGACGAACACCTTGTCGCTTGAAGTGTTCAACGCCGTTTCGCGGGGCGACTTCGAGCGGGCCACGGCGCTGTGCGTCCTGCTCGCCTGCATCAGCCTGTGCCTGTATCTCGCCATCGATCAACTGCAACGGAGGAAGGCATGAGTTTTCACATCAGCCGGCATTTCATCGACGAACTGCTGGAGGAAGACTGCCCGTACATGGATTTGACCGTGGAGGCGTTGGGCATCGGACGGAAACCGGGGCGGCTGGCGTGCCATCCCAAGGCCGCCTGCGTGGTGGCGGGCGTGGAGGTCGCCGCACGGCTTCTGGAGGCTTCGGGATGCCGGGTCGCGTGCGAAGCCGCCAGCGGCGACCGGCTGGAGGCGGGTCGGGTGTTTCTGCGCGCCGAAGGCACGGCGGGAGCCATTCACCGAAGTCTCAAAATCGCGCAGAACGTCATGGAATATTCCTCCGGGATCGCGACCCGCGTGGCGGGCATGCTGGACAGCGCGCGCAGGGTCAATCCCCATGTGCATCTGGCCGTCACCCGCAAGCACTTCCCCGGAACCAAGCGGCTTTCACTGGCGGCGGCGCAGGCGGGCGGAGCCATCGCGCACCGGCTCGGGCTTTCGGATTCCCTGCTGGTCTTTGATCAGCATCGTGTCTTTACGGGCGGGCTGGAGGGATTCGCCGACCGGGTGGCCGAGTACCGCAGGGCGTTTCCGGAGCACAGGCTGGGCGCGGAGGTCGCCAACCCGGAAGAGGCGTTCCTGCTGGCGCGCGCGGGCGTCGATTCCATCCAGTGCGAACGGTTTTCATGCGCCGAGCTTGAAGAAACGGTGCGCGGGGTCAAGGCGGTCAACGCCGACATTCAGGTGCTCGCCGCCGGAGGCGTGACCGGCGAAAACGCGGCGGCGGTCGCCGCGACCGGCGTGGACGTGCTGGTGACCACATGGGCCTATTTCGGCAAACCCGCCGACATCAAGATGCTTGTCGGCGCGTAGCCGTTGCGGGACGACGCCGCTGGTTCCGGCGAACCGGCGGGAGCCTGTTGTCCGTAACCTGTCACCAGATATGAAGAAGCGGCAAGTGCCCGGGGCACTCGCCGCTTTTGTTTTTCTTGGAACGGGCCTGAGAATAAAGAGAAAAAACAGCCCGTGATGGCTCCGTAGCGGGCAATGTGAAAACGGGGCCGCAAGGCGGAACCATTCCCTCGGCGGTTCCGTCGCATGCGTGTCCGGCACGTTTGCGCGGCTGCACACCCGGAACGGGATCGCGCTTATCGCGTCACGGGATCAATGCGGATTTCCACCCGCCGGTTTTGCTGGCGTCCGTACTCGGTGTTGTTGTCGGCAATCGGAGCGCTTTTGCCCAGACCGACGGCATTGATTCGGGAGGCGTCGACGCCGTATTGCACAAGCGCGTTTTTGACGCTGGCGGCACGGCGTTCGGACAGGCTCTGGTTGTGGGCCTCCGAGCCGGTGCTGTCCGTATGGCCCTCAACGCGGATGGTCGTCTGAGGGTAGCTGTTCAGCACCTGAGCCACCTGCTTCAATTCCGAGTTGAAGCCCGGACGGATGGTGGAGGAATCCACGCCGAACGTCACGTCGCTTTTGAACGTCAGGGCCAGCATGTCGCCTTCGCGCTGGACGGCGACGGCTTCGGAATTGGCAAGGGCCTGACGCATGTCGTTTTCCTGACGGTCCATCATGCTGCCGACGCCCGCTCCGGCAAGCCCGCCGATGACGGCCCCCGCCGCCGAGCCGATGAGCGTGGACTTGGTGTTGCCCCTGATGACCTGTCCGAGAAGGGCCCCAGCCGCCGCCCCTCCGGCGGTCCCGTAGGCGGCTCCCTTGCCGGTATTGGAGTAATTGGCGCATCCGTTGAGGAGCAGGGCCAGCATCAATGCGACGAGATAACCTTTTTTCATGGCAGTATCCTTTTTGCGGGATGATAAAGAGGATGCCGAAAAAGGCAACCCTTTCTTTCCATGAGGAAAGTGATGCCGGAATGCCGACTCCGCCGTTTGGTATGGCGGCAACGGACAGGGAGCGGCATGCCGTCCGCCGTGCTGGCGCCGTTATGGAACTCCGGCTTCCGTGCGAAGTTCGTTGCGTGTATGGGGGCCCTGTTTTCCCACTCCCACGGGCCGTTCCGCGCGGCGTGCGGTTCGCCGTTCCGGGGGAGAGAACCCATAAACCCGATCAAAAGCCGCAATGTGGTCCGACTGCGGCGCGGTTCCTGACGAAACATCCCGGAAGCGTTTGCCCGTGACCTTTCTCAGAAGTGTGGCGCATCAAATGGATTTCTGGCGGCTCTCCGTCTGTTTTTTCTGCATTTCCGGTATGTATTAGGGCTGTTTCGCCTAATGGGAGGGCCTTGTCTCGCGCAGGCGCACCGGCTTCCTCAGCATCACAGAGGTGGCGTGCTGCCCAAGGGGCGATGGGATTCGTGTTCGGCAGCCCCGTCTATATGTGGATATGGGAGAAGATTTTCAAATCGTATCGAGGGGGTGCGTCAGCGGCGTTCTGGCGTTCGTTTGCCGCGGCATCTTTTTGGGGAAAACGGGGTTCCTCTTCTGCTGCTGCACGCCGTCGCGTCGTATCTGGGTACCGCCTGCAATGCCCTCAATGCCTTGTCCTATGCTTCGGCGCGAAAATTTTTTGGACTCGCCATGACCGCCACGCTGTCCGGCATCCTCGGCTTTTGAGCGCGTCGCCGTGGAAAGCCGTCCGTAGCCGGAAAAGCTAGCCTTTTCCGCGCCGCCATCGCTCGACGGCCTCCTCAAAGACTCTGCCGTGCGGCGCGTACAGTTCTTCAAGCCGCTCGACCGAGAATGTCCCGGGTTTCGAGGAGGCGAGGATCATGACAGCATGCATGACCCCATCCCTGTAAAATGCCTTGGCGAAATAGGAACGGATGCCGTGCGGAATGAAGAGGGCCCAGTCGATGGACTTGATGCTGTCCATCGTGTCGTCCACAACGAGCGATGAAAGCGAAAAACGCTCGATGTGCTGGGCGATGGTTCCTTCGTAGGCGAAGGAGGCTCCCCACGGCAGTTTGGCGAACGGGGCTCCGACCCCATACTCGTGAATGTGCCCCTTGACCGCGTCGATGTCCGAAAAGATGATCCCGTCTATGGGGCAGGGCGAAGGGCCGGTGCAGAGCGCGGACAGCGTTTCCCGCAACCCTCCCCGGACGGCCTTCCGGAGCTGGCGCGGGGAAGGGGAGCCGTGCGGTTCCGAATCCTTGTGCTCCTTCCGCTGGGGAAACTCCAGAAAGGCGATGCGGCTGCGTGTTCTGCCGTGGCAGGAGGACAGACGCACCGCGGCGGTGAAGGAAAGGCCCTCCCTGTTTCTGAAGGAGAGGCTCCCTCCCCAGACGTCGTGCCCGGGGCCGAGCCGTCCGGCGATTCTGGAGGACCAGTCGGGGACGTATTCTTCTATGGGATGGCGGGCGTTCGGAAGGGAGCCGAAGGCGAAGAGGGCGTCCGCGGCATTGTTGTACGCGACGATCAGGCGTTTTTCCCGATCGACGACCAGCACGGGGTATTGGGCGCGAAGCAGGATCTGGTTTGAAGAAACCTTTCCCTCGGTCGCGTTGACGCGGTTGAGGGCTTCCTGAAGGGTGCCGGAATACCATTCCGGGTCGGGGTGCGGCCAGCCCTGAAGGAGCAGCGTGTACGACGGCTGCTGGAGCAGCCTGAAGGAGACTTCGGCGGGCTCCCGATTCGCCATGAGATCCCAGAACTCGGCCAGAGCCGGAAGATCGTCCTTGCAGACGACGAGCTTACGGAAATGGGCGTCCTTCAGTAAAAGCTGGGTATCGGAACCCAGCAGTTCATGCTCCCAGCGATTGAAGAGAACCAGCCGGGATTGCGGAATGTAAATATGCCAGAGCAGCCCCGGAAAGCCGGAAATCCAGTGGCCGACGTTCACGTCGGACTGGGGGGCGTCCGGGGTTTGGGTGGAGCGGGGTATGGGCATACGTCTCCTTGTGTTGGGAGGGGGCCAGAAATCGGCGGGAAACGGTTTTCCCGCCGATTTCGTTTTTCTACTTCACGGAGAGCGCCTTTTTCTTGGTCATGACCACGTCCATGATGGCCTTGCCCTTCTTGGCGTCGCCTCCGCCGATGACTTCGTAGCACTTGGGCCATGCGGTACGGCCGAGACGTACCCATTCGGGCAGATCTTCGACCACGCCAAGGAGTTCCATGCCGTGCTGCCGCATCAGCGCGTCGTCGGCCTCAAGCATTCCGGCGACCTTGGTGCGCTCGTAGAACATGGCCTCTCTGCCCGCCCGGACGAGGGCGTCACGCGCCTTTTCCGGCAAACGCCTCAGCCACGGCTCGCTGATGACGATATTGGCGCTGTGTACGGAATAGTTGATTTTGGTCGCGTACTTCTGCGCTTCGTAAAACTTCATGGTGATGACGTTGTTGAAACAGCCTTCCTGTCCGTCCACCACGCCCTGCTGGAGCGCGTTGAACGTTTCGGAGAAGGCCACCGCCGTGGGCTCAAGTCCCAGAGCCTTGAAGGTCGACACCATGAGCGGGTTTTGCGGCGTGCGGATCTTGATGCCTCTGGCGTCGGCAAGTCTGCGGACGGGATGCTTGGCGCTGGTGGTCAGCTGGCGGTATCCGATATCCATGATGGACAAAATGCGGGCGCCGCCTTCCTTGATCGCCCATTCGTTGTGCTGGTCCCACATGGCGTCCACAAGAGCCCGGAACTCTTCAAGGGAATCAAAGAGGTAGGGCATGTTCAGCCAGCCGCAGGAGGGCGCGAAGGGCGCGTAGTTGTTGGTCGCCAGCATGGCCATCTGAATGGTCCCGAGCTGGATGCCGCGCACGGTTTCCAGTTCGTCGCCCAGCTGCATGCCGGGGAACAGCTGGAAATCAAAGGCGTTGTCGGAGTATTTCTGCGCCAGTTCCTTCAGTTTGAAAAACGTCAGGTTGTTGAAGTTCTGCTCGCTCGTATCGAACGACGAGGCGATGATGATCGGGATCTTGGCGGCGGCGAGGGCGTGCGCCGGGGCGAAGCAGAAAAGCGACGTGCAAAGCATGAGCCATCCCAAAAGCCTTTTCATGGAAACCTCCTGATGTTCGCTGTCTTGGCCTTGCCGGAGCACCCGGTGTGCACCCCGCGTTCCCGGAAGTCCCTTGTGCCGTTAAAACTACGGGCGGTCCCGTCCGTCATACACGAGGCTGTCTCCGACGACGGTGGCCGCAATGCCGATTTCGGAAAGTTTCATGGGGTCCACGGTGAAGGGATCTTCGCGGAGCACGACGAAGTCGGCGAGCTTCCCCACTTCGATGGAGCCGATAAGGTGATCCAGATGCTTTTCGTAGGCGGCGTCGATGGTGACCCCGCGCAGAGCCCGCAACAGGTTGACCCGTTGATCGTACTCCCAGTAGACGCGGGGGGGGGCTTCGGGAACGAGTTGCGGATCCTGTACGGGGTAGGACACCTCGGCGTCGATGGCGTTCCCCTTGCCGTAAATGGGCTCGCCTTCGCAGGACACGCGCGTCACCGCTGACTGGAGGCTGCGGAGAGGTTCCATCGGCGTGACGGGGGTGTCGTTATGGAGGGCGAAACGCTGCCCGTAATACGCGGACCAGCCGAGCGGACTCAGCTGATGGGCGCGCCCCGGGCCGAAATAGACGTCCCGGTGGTTTTTTCCCCAGAAATAGACGTGGTTGATGAAGTACGTGTTGGTAAAGTGCTGGGCCGCCATCTTGCCTCCGTGAGCCAGCGCGGCGAGAAGCTCCTTGTCCACGCCGCCGTCGCGGTAGACGCCTTCCAGACAGTCGGGACCGCCGTAGCGGTCGATGATGTGGGCGGGCATCCCTTCCTCGGCATAGAGGTACAGGCCCTGTTGCCGTTCGATATGCTGCCGTTCCAGAAACTGCCCGTGGATGATGCCGTGGCGCGTATCGACGACATGAGCGGCCTCTGGAGCCGCGACCGCCTTTTCATACGCGGCGACGATGTGCTCGCAGGCCTT
>CAUHBW010000043.1 GCA_959604115.1 uncultured Bilophila sp.
GAAGACCTGTCGCTGTTCGGTTCCTATGAAGGCTTCAAGTACCGCGTGTCCGGATCGAACACCAATCAGGGCAACGTGCGGACCCCGGACGGCACGCTCGGCAACACCAGTTTCAAACAGAAGGACGGCAGCGCCTTTCTGAGCTACGACTTCTCCGACAAGTTTACGGTCGGCGGTTCCTACGATTATTTCGAGGGCGAATTCAACGCGACCTCGATGGAGTACGTGAAAGACCCCAACAGCGACTTTTTCGTGAAGGTTCCGGAATGGAAGCGTGAAAAGTTCGCGCTGTTCGCGGAGGCCAAAAACCTGAGCGACGTGCTGGCCCGGGTGCGGTTCGACGCGTTCTATCAGAAGAACCGCAAGAAGATGGAGAACTACATCAAGAGCAGCGGCGACGAAGCCAACGTGGTCGTGGACAACTTCGCCGACAACATCACCCGCACCACCGGCGCGTCCGTCCAGACCGACTGGCAGCTTGGGGCGAGCAACTACCTGATCGCCGGGTACGAGATCAACTACGACCGCCTCGACTCGGACGGCGTCAGCTATCTGAACAACAGGGTGGCGATGGGCGGCCCGATGTCCATGGTCATCAACAAGGAAACGGGCAAGTTCTACAACGGCAACCAGTTGACGCAGGCCGTGTTCGCCGCGATGGAAACGCAGCTTCCGTGGGACTTTCAGCTGAACTACGGCGTGCGCTACACGCATGTCCGCACGGAGCTGACCCGGGGCACCGAGATCGCCGATCCGTATACCGGCGGCATGTATATGGGCGACCGTCTGGTGCAGACCATGTTCGACAGGTCCGGCGCCGTGACGAGCGCGGAACTCGGCTCCACCACGGATTCCCGGCCCGTGTTCAACGTGGGCCTTGTCTGGACCGGCATTGAGAATCTGGCCTTGCGCGCCAGTTGGGCGCAGGGGTTCCGCGTGCCGATCCTGACGGAAAAGTACATCGGCACGGCGATGGGGTCTTCCAGCGGGATGACCTACGGCAATCCCGATCTCGACCCGGAAACCTCCAACAACTTTGAAATCGGCGCGCGCTACACCAACAACGGGCTGAACCTCGACTGGGCGTTGTTCTATTCGATTTCGGACGACTACATCACGTCCGTGCCCATCGCGCAGACCGCCGACTACATCTACACGAACGTCGCCAAGGCCAAGAGCTTCGGCTCGGAACTGGCGCTCGGCTACGATTTCGACAACGGGATCACGCCCTACGCGAACCTGACGTGGATGCGCCGCCAGTACGACGACGGCGACGGCTTCAAGACCTTCAACACCGCGACGCCCGACTGGGTGGGGCGGTACGGCGTGCGCTACCGCACCGCGTTGTCCGAACATCTGGACTTCAACGCGGACGTCTATGCCCGCAGCCAGTCCGCCACCAAGTACGAATCCAGCGACGGCACCTCCGACTATCGGCTCGGCGGGTTCACCACGGCGAATGTCGCCTTCGGGTTCGATTTCGGCGATGAAAAGCAGTACTCGGTACAGGCCGAGGTGCTGAACCTCTTCGACAAGCGGTATCAGTACACCGAAGCCATTCTGGAACCCGGCCTGCACGCCAACCTCAAGCTGGGCATGAAGTTCTGATTTCACGGGAAGCTCCCGCTTTCATATTGAAGTTGAATTTCATTTGTATTATCAATAAAACACTTCTTCCGGTATGCCCGGCGTGGGCTGGCCGCGCGGTTTCCTTCCTTGCCGCGCGGTCCCGGAGGGAGGAAGGATTGACGATGCCTTTCGCTACGGAGCGCAACCGCCATTACTGGAGCGCGCAGGAACTGGTCGTTCTCGGCGTGTTCTCGGCTGCGGCCAAGCTTTCCACCCTGCTGGTCGCGCTGGTGGGGGGAGGGATGAACCCGGTGAGTCTGCTCGCCAAGAACCTCATCTTCACCACGCTGCTCGTGGTCATGCTCTACAAGGTCCGCAAACCCGGAACGCTGGCTCTGTTCGTGCTCGTGAATATGCTCATCAGCATGCTCCTGCTCGGCGGCAGCGTGACCCTGCTTCCGGCGATGCTGCTGGCGGCGGGGTGCGCCGAAGCCGCCGTGGCCTGCTCCGGGGGGATGCGAAAGCCGTGGGCTCCCGTGCTCGGCGTCGCGGTCTATGATCTCGCCTCGAAAGTGTTTTCGCTGGGCGTCTCGTGGCTGTTCATGCGCGAGAACCCGGCCCTGCTGTACGTGATTGTTCCCATTGTGGTCATCGGCTACGTGGGTTCGCTGTTCGGACTTTTTTCCGGCGTTCGCGCCGTGCGGGAGCTGCGCCATGCAGGCATTGTACGCAACTGACGGGCCCGTCCCGCATGGCGGGCTGCACGCCGCGGACACGCGGGCCAAGATGTTCGTCAGCGTGCTGGCGTCCGTGGTCACGGTGGCCCTGTCCGGGGTGGAGCCGCAGATGGTGCTTTTCGGCATGTCGCTGGTGTACGCCCTCGGGATGCGGCGGTTCCGCATCCTGTTGATAGGGTATGCTGCGCTCGTGGGCATGTCGTTGCTGGCCATGGGCTGCGCGCTGGGGATGCAGCTGCTGATCCCGTCCATGCCCGCGTTTTCGGCGTCGTCGCTGATCGTGCCCTTCCTGCGCATGGCCACGATGCTGAACGTGATCCTGCCGCTGGCCTTTTCCTGCCGGATACAGGGCCTGCTCACCGCGTTGAAGAGCTTGCGGCTGCCGTTTTGCCTCTACCTTCCGGCTGCGGTGATGATCCGGTTCATCCCCACCTTTTTGCACGACATCAAACAGGTTTCGGAAACCCTGCGCATCCGGGGCTGGCGGATGACCCCGTGGAACGCGTTCCGTCATCCGCTGCTGCTGACCCGGCTGTTGTTTACGCCGCTGCTGTTTCGGTCGCTGAAGACGTCCGAGGAACTCGGCATCGCCGCCGAACTCAAGGGTCTCGGCTACGGCGACGGGATGCGTCCCTATCGGAAGCTGGTCTGGAAGACGTCGGATACATGGCTGGTGTTCGCGGCCTGCTTTGTGGCGGTTGCGGCGGTGCTGTGCCAGCAGGCCGTGGGCTGGACCCCGCTGGAAGGAGGGATGCGCTGATGATCCGTTTTGAAAACGTGACCTACACGTATCCGTTCCGGGAAACCCCGGCGGTTTCGGAGATTTCGTTCGAAGTGAAGCCCGGCGAGCTGGTGCTGTGCACCGGAGCCAGCGGGTGCGGCAAGTCCACCCTGATGCGCCTCGCCAACGGGCTGTGTCCTCACTATTTTCAGGGAACGCTGGAAGGCCGTGTCCTGATCGGCGGCGAGCCGACGGGCGCGCGGCCCATCAACGCCATCGCCCGCGAAGTCGGAACGCTTTTTCAGGATCCCGAACAGCAGTTCTTCGCCCTGAACGTCGAGGACGAGCTGGCCTTCGCCCACGAATGGCAGGGCGTCGCGCCCGAAACCATTGCCGCGAAGATTGAGGCGGCGGCGCGTGCGTTCCGCATCGGGCCGATCCTGTCCTCGTCCATCCACGAGCTTTCCGAAGGCCAGAAGCAGAAGGTCGGGCTGGCCTCGATCCTCTCGCAGGGGCCGAAGGCGCTCATTCTCGACGAGCCGAGCGCCAACCTCGACCCCGAGGCCACGGAGGATCTGGCCCGCAAGCTCGCCGAACTCAAGGCGCGGGGCATGGCGATCCTTGTAGTGGATCACCGGCTGTACTGGCTGGAAGGGGTGGCGGACCGCGTGCTCGTCATGCGGGAGGGCCGGATTGCGGAGCGGGGCGGCTTCGCGATCCTGTACGGCGACGACCTGCGCGAACGGTACGGCCTGCGCGCCGCCCGCGTGGACGATCCCCGGAAATCGCTGCCGGACTGCGCGGCGGAACCGTCTGGGAACGAAGGCGGCCTGTCCGTGTCCGGCCTCCGGTTCGCCTATTCCGGCAAGCCGCCGCTGTTCGACGGCGCGGACGTGTCGGTTCCAACGGGCGTGACCGCGCTCGTCGGGGACAACGGCACGGGCAAGACCACGCTCGCCCGTCTGCTCACCGGCCTGAACGCCGCGCGGACCGGACGGTTCGCCATCGCGGGACAGCCCGTCCCGGTGGCGAAACTGCTTTCCAAGGTGGGCATCGTGCTTCAGAACGCCGATCACCAGCTCCACATGAAGACGGTGCGGCAGGAGCTTGAAGTCAGTCTGTCTCTGGCGGGGCACGGCGCGAACGATGTTCCCGGCCTGTTGACGCTGTTCGCGCTGGAAGGGCTGGCGGATCGGCATCCGCAGTCGCTTTCCGGCGGCGAGAAACAGCGGCTGGTGATCGCCTGCGCCTTCGCCAAGCGTCCGGACGTGCTCATTCTCGACGAACCCACCAGCGGCCTCGACGGGCGCAACATGCGCCGCATCGCCGACGCGCTGGACCAGCTGGCCCGCCGGGGGGCCTGCATCCTTGTGATTACCCACGATCTCGAACTGATGGGGCTGTCCTGCACCCGAGCGCTGCGGCTGCCCCTCAAACCGGGACGGACGGAACCTTTGCCAAACGGGAGAAAGTCTTATGACGGCGACATGCTGCCGGACGACGGAAACGCTGCGTGAGTCCATCAACGCGGCCTTGCGGGAAAAAAAGCCGGTGATGCTGGCGAGCTTCGCGGAACGCTTCGGCGTTTCGGAACTGGAGGCCGCCAGAGCCCTGCCGGACGACATGCGGGCCTTCGCGGGCAGGGATGCCTTCGACACGGTCTGGCAAACGTTAATTTCATGGGAGAACGCGACGTTTATCATGACCCACCTCGGTTCCGTCGTCGAAATCAAGGGTAGGATACCGGAAGGCAGGCACGGGCACGGCTATTTCAACCTGACGGGCGGCAGCGGACTGGGCGGACATCTCAAAGTCGATGACCTCGGTTACATCTGTTTCCTCTCTCTGCCCTTTATGGGATTGGAAAGTCACTCCGTGCAGTTTTTCAACGCGGCGGGCACGGTGCTGTTCTCCGTGTACGTGGGCCGCGAAAACCGTCAACTCATCCCGGCCGCGCGCGAATCGTTCTTCGCGTTGCGCGAGGCCGTCGGCACAAAGGAACCGGCATGAAAAGTCTCATCGTTTATTCGTCGCGGACCGGCAACACCCGGAAAATCGCCGAAGCCATCGCCGTCGCGCTCCCCGGCTGCGATATCCATCCCGTGGAATCCGCTCCCGCGCCCGAAGGCTACGATCTGATCGCCGTGGGCTACTGGGTGGACAAGGGCATGCCCGACGCGCAGGCCAGGGACTATCTGGAGAAAGTGCGCGGCGCGAACGTGGCTCTGTTCGGCACGCTCGGCGCGTGGCCGGACTCCGACCACGCCAAGGACTGCATCAGACAGGGCGAGGCGTTGGTGAATGCCCCGGAACGCGGCAACAAGGTGCTCGGCACCTACCTCTGTCAGGGAAAGGTGGACCCCAAGATCGTCGCCATGATGCAGAAGATGGCGTCCGACGTGCATCCCATGACGCCGGAGCGCAAGGCGCGTCTTGAAGAGGCGGCCAAGCATCCCGACGAGGCGGACTGCCTCCGTGCGCAGGAAGCCTTCAAGGTCTTTGCGGGACAGGTGGCCTGACGGGCCCCTCGGGAACAACGGGGCTCCGGCCCCGAAACCGGAAGGGCGGCTTTGCCGCCCGTACGTCGTTTTCAGGAAACATCCATGAATCTTGCCTCCATTTATGCGTCCATCGGCCCGTCCGGCGTCGCGCTGGTCCTTGTCGGTTGCGCGGGACTGTACCTCGCGCTGCGGAACCTGCTGTACCTCCATTTCGTCTGGCGCGACTTCAAGCGGGATTTCCTCGACATCGAGCATCAGGAGGGCCGCTGCATGCGCGACGTGTGCGACAAGAGCGACAATCCGCTGATCGCCATCGTCCGCGACATCGTGAAGACCCACGGCGGGCATTCGGAGGATATCCGGGCCGAGGTCGCCTATCTGTTCCACCGCAATTTCGAGCAGGTGACGAAAGGGCTGTGCTGGCTGCGCCTCATTTCGGTGGTGTCGCCGCTGCTCGGCCTGCTCGGAACCATCCTCGGCATGGTGACGGTGTTCCGCACCATCGCGGAGAACAGCGCCCCCAACGCCGCGCAGCTCGCGGCGGGCATCTGGGAGGCGCTCATCACCACGATCATGGGCCTGTGCGTCGCCATCCCCATGCTCATGTTCTATTATTACCTGATGCTCAAGTTCAAGGGGTTTCACATCGAGGCCGTGGAGCACAGCTACCGCGCGCTGGAGCTGTGCGGCGGAGTGAGGCGGGATACCCGCCCCGAAACGCGGAGGTCGTGCCATGCATGATTTCGACGAAGATGCGGGCATCGATCTGACGCCGGTCATCGACGTCATCTTCATGTTGTTGATTTTTTTCATTATGACCACCACGTTCAGCAAGCCGGTGCTGGACATCGTCCTTCCGGCTTCGGAGACGGCGGAGGATGCCGGACGCAAGGGCGCGGAACTGGTGATTTCGGTGAAGGCCGACGGCACCATCCACCATCAGGATCGGCGGCTGACCAAAGAGGAGCTGACCGCCGTGCTCGAAACGCGTCCGGAAGCCCTGCTGAATCTTTACGTTGATGAAAAGGCGCCTTTTGAAGCGTTTGTCGGCGTCATAGACATCGCCAAACTCAAGAGAGGAGGTCACTTTGTTATCAGCACGCAGCCCAGTGAGCGTTAGGCCCCTGTACGGCGTGGAGGAATTCCGCAAGAGCCGCAGCATGGCGGGCGGCATGACCGGCGGGCTGGTCCTGCTGGCGTTGTCGATCTGTATGGTGACGCCCGTGATGAAAACCGTCTCGCCCCCGAAATCCCCGCCCGCCGTCATGCTGATGCGCGTGGTTCGTCCCGAGCCGACGCCGCAGCCGGTTCCCGCGTCCCCGGACGCCATGCGCAAGCTGTTGAGCCAGGAATCGGAAGTGAAGGTCCCGGTGCCGCCCCCGGTCGTCGAGAAGCCCAAGGCGGAACCGCCACGGGAGCTGAAACCCGTGGCGCCCGAGCCCGTGAAGCCCAAACCGGTCAGGAAGACGCCGCCGGTGAAGAAGAAACCGCCGGTGGCCCGTCAGCCCCAGAAGCCCGCGTCGCCCGCCGTGGAGACGAGCGCGAAGACGGACGCGCCCCCGGCGGCGGTCGCCTCCACGACGGCTTCGGCCGCTCCGGCCCCGGCGGTCGCGGGGACGCAGGAACGGCCCGACGACAAGAGCAAGGCGTTGGCGACGGTTCTGGAAGTCCTCAACCGGCATAAGCGGTACCCCAAGCAGGCGCGGCGGATCGGCGCGGAAGGGACGGTGCAGCTTCTTGTGACGATTTCGGCGGACGGCAAGGTCAACGCGTGTTCGCTCGGCAAGGGCAGCGGTTCCGGCGTGCTCGACGCCGCCACCGAACGCCTCGGCGAAAAGCTCGTCGGGCTTGAGGTGCCCTCAGCCCGCGGAGGAAAAGGCTTTCAGATTCTGGTTCCGGTGCGCTATTCGCTCAAGGACGCCTGAGTCTTCGCCCCGGCTGTCGCCCGCGCGGCGGTTTCGGATCGCCTCAGCGGTACTTTTCCCGCAACGCGTCCTGTCCCATCATCTGCGTCCGCATGGTCAGCATGGGCGGCGCGTTGCGGACCAAATCCCTGTCGGAACCGGACTGGATATGCTCCTGCCGGACCTGCTTGTAGTCTTCCTGCCAGTTTTTCCACATGTCCTCGCGGCTCCGCAGGTACAGGACGAATTGTCCCAGCCGCCGGATGACGTCCGGCGGGATCACGTGTTCCAGCTCGCAGGCCACGTCGTTGGAGACGCCCGGTTCGAGCTGGAGAACGTGCTGGAAAAATTCCTGAATGACGATGTGCCGGTGGGCGACGTCGCGCCCGATGTGCATTCCCGCTTCCGTCAGGTGGATGAGGCTGTAGGGCTCGTATTCCACATACCCCATTTTTTTCAACACCTTCAACGTGCTGGTGACGGTGGAGCGGGATACGCCCGCCGCCTCCGCGATGGAGCTGGCGCGGGCCGCGCCTTCCCGGATTTCCTGATGGAAAATGATTTCGAGATAGTTTTCCAACGCAGGCGAGAGCTGCCTGACGTCGTTCCGCTCTTGGGACATACCGTGTTCTCCTGTTTCGGCTCGTCAGGCATTCTGACGCTTTCGCATGCCGTATTCAAGCCATTTTTTCCCGGCGTAGAGTCGCGCGTACCAGAGCGCCGCGCCCGCGTTCGCGCAGAGCATCGCGGCGTAGATGCCGGTTGCGCCGTAGCTTTTGCCGAGCGCCCACGCCAGCGGAAGTTGGATCGCCCACATGGTCAGGCAGTTGACCTTGCAGGAAATCCGCGTGGCTCCGGCCCCGGCGAAAGCCCCGTTCACGAGCATGGCGTACGTCTTGAGCGGGATGCCCGCGCACGCGAAAACGAGAAAGCGCGCCGCTTGCCGGACCACCTCGGGCTGCGTGGACAGCAGGCCCGCCACCGGTGTTCGGAACAGGAACAGCAGCCCCGCCCCAAAACCGAGCGCGAGGGCGGAGGCAAGGGCGAGCCGCTGCCCGAAGCGGAACAAATCCTCAAGCCGGTTCGCGCCGAGGAGGTGCCCGCTCAGGATGGTGACGCTCATGCCCAGCGCCGCCGTGGGAAAGGTCAAAAAACTTTCCACGCGCGATCCGAGGGTCATGCCCGCGAGGACGGGCACCACGTCTCCGGGCAGTCCCGTGAGCAGCGACAGGATGACGAGGCTTCCCATGTGGCCCGCCAGCGCGCCGAGGGCGGACGGGCCGCCGACCCGGAACAGGTAGGGCATGGCGCGGCGGGCCCACCGCCACGGCGCGAGGGACGAACGGGTCAGGATGCCGTGCCGGACGATGGCGTACAGGTTGCAGGCGAGGCCGAGCAGGGCGGACCCGAAGGTGCTCCATGCGATTCCCCGATAGCCGCAGTCGGGCAGTCCCCACAGCCCGAGTCCGAATCCCGCGCTGCCCACGAAATTGCTCGCGGCGACCACGGCGATGGCGATGAGCGGAAGGCGTACCAGCTTGTAGGCCCGGAACACCGAGTTCAGCATGATCAGCGTGTAGTAGAACGGCAGTTGGCAACTGTAGGCAATGATAAACGTTTCGACCACGGGCTCCAGTTCGGGAGAAACGTGCATGAGCCGAAGCGTCAGAGGCAGACAGAGCAGGCTGGCCAGCGCGATGACCGAGCCCGTGAACCCGGCGAGTCCCGCGATCAGTGCCGCATACCGGCGGGCGCGCCGCTCCAGTCCGGCCCCGAGCGCTTGGCTGATGGTCGTCAGACAGCCGCTCCCCGCCAGAGAGGTGAGCAGCATGAGCAGGGTGAAGACCTGCGCAACGATGCCGAGCGAGGCCTGCACGGCGGCGTCCAGCCGTCCAGCCACCCACAGATCCGTCATGGAGACGGCGAGATGGCACAGCATCATGCCGAGTTGGGGTACGGTCAGCGAGACGAGTTCCCGCACGGTCGGCAAGGCGCGGTCGCCTGCGGCGTTTGTGGGCATGGGTTCCTCCAGAGTTGGGGAAGTAGGATAGAAACGACGCTTTGTCAAATAAAGTTTGAAGAGTCAATCTTTGGTTTTTTTCCTCTGAAAAGCCCGTCAGGCTTGTGGGAAAGATTGATCCCGCCGTTTTTCTGAGAGGTAACAAGTGAAAATAACAGGAGATATCCGAGAATCGCGCGCAATTGAAAATTTTTTTCACTTATATTGACAACACTTTTCAAGAATGGCATCTTTCAGCCGTTCCGGGGACGAGCTTCCCGAAAGGAAACGCGATTCCGGGGGAACACCCGGCCCGGCAAAGAAATCTGTAACGCGTGCAAGGCGTTGTACGCGGTGATGCAGTGCACGGTTGTCTGGTTTTCTTAATAAAGAAAATCAACATCAACATGGAGGAAGGACGTATGCGGAGGATAGGATTGCGCCAGATGCAGGAAGGGCAGAAGGGCAACATCGTCAGCGTGGACGCGGACGGCGAGCTCGGGCGGCGTATCCGCGACATGGGGCTCATCCCCGGCACGGATGTGGAAATTGTGGGGCGCGCGCCCTTGCGCGATCCCGTTGCGTTGCGGCTGTTCGGGGTCACGCTGGCCCTGCGGAACCGTGAAGCCGATTATATCACTGTGGAGGTCGCATGAGTCAGGCTCAGGTTCAGTGCCCGCACAGCCGGGAAGGCGGCGAGGCCAGACATATCGCCCTGAAAGAGGTCCGCATCGCGCTGGCGGGCAACCCGAACTGCGGGAAAACCACCGCGTTCAACGAATATACGGGCACGCATCAGCACGTGGGGAACTATCCCGGCGTGACCGTGGACAAGAAGGAAGGCTTCATCTCCCTTGACGGCACGGAAGTCCTCATGGTGGACCTCCCCGGCACGTACTCGCTGACGGCCTACTCGCAGGAGGAAATCGTCACCCGCGCCGTGCTCGCGCCGGAAAAGGTCGAGGAAAAGCCGCTTGCGGTCATCGACCTTGTGGACACCTCCGCCCTTGAGCGCAACCTGTTCCTGACCGTGCAGATCATGGAAATGGGGCTTCCGGTGGTGCTCGCCTGCAACATGATGGACGAAGCCCGCAAGGCCGGCATCCATGTGAATACGGAACTGCTCGGCAAGCAGCTCGGCATTCCGGTGGTCGGCACCGTGGCCCGCTCCGGCGAAGGGCTCAAGGAGGCTCTCCGGGAGGCCATCGCCTTCGGGCGCAGGGGCAGCACGCCGCTGGACATTTCCTACGGGCAGGATCTTGATCCCGTACTCACCGGCATGGAGCGCATCCTTACCGAGAACACGCTGCTCACGGACCGGTATCCCGCTCGTTGGATCGCCCTCAAAGTGCTGGAAAACGACGCCGAAATCCTGAGACAGCTCGAAAAGATGCCGAGCGTGGCGGCCCGGTTGCGCGCCGAACGGGAAACCGTGGCCGAGCATCTGAAGAACACCCTGCAAACCTCTCCCGAAGCCGTCATCGCGGACTACCGCTACGGGTTCATCCGCAGCGTGCTGCGCAGCGGCGCGGTCCGGCAGGAATCCGCCAGAGACCGTCTCGCCCTTTCCGATAAACTGGACAAGGTGCTGACCAATACGCTGCTCGGCCCGATCATCATGCTTGCCGTTCTGTACGCCATGTTCCAGCTCACCTTCGTCATCGGCGCCTATCCGCAGGGCTGGGTCGAGGACGGCTTCGGGTGGCTCGGCGACACCGTAAGCGAGCTGATGCCCGACGGCTTCCTCAAGTCGCTGATCGTCAGCGGCGTCATCGACGGCCTCGGCGGGGTGATGAGCTTCGTTCCGCTCATCATCATCATGTTCACCCTCGTCGCCATCCTCGAAGACTTCGGCTACATGGCCCGTATGGCCTACATGCTGGACCGGGTCTTCCGCGCCTTCGGCCTGCACGGCGCATCCGTGATGCCGTTCATCATCGCGGGCGGCATTGCGGGCGGCTGCGCCATCCCCGGCGTCATGGCCACCCGTACCCTGCGCAGCCCCAAGGAAAAGCTGGCGACCCTGCTCACGCTTCCCTACATGGCGTGCGGCGCGAAACTGCCGGTGTTCCTGCTCCTCGTGGGCGTGTTCTTCCCGGAAAATCCGGCCCGGACCATGTTCCTGCTGACGCTCGCCGGTTGGGCCGCCGCCCTCGTCATGGCGCGCATCCTGCGTTCGACCATCATTCGCGGCGAATCGACCCCCTTCGTCATGGAGCTGCCTCCCTACCGCATCCCCACCCTCCGCAGCGTGATCACGCACTGCTGGGAACGCACGTGGATGTACCTCAAGAAGGCCGGTACCGTGCTGGTCGCCGTGTCCATTCTGATCTGGGCGAGCATGACCTTCCCGACGCTGGACCCCGAACAGGCCGCGCCGCTGGAAACGCAGATCGCCGCCCTTCAGGAAAAGGTGGACGCGCTTGCCGAGGATGACGCCGCCCGCGCGTCGCTGGAAGAGGAACTGGCCTCCGTTCAGGCCGCGCTGTCCGAAGCCGAGCTTCAGAACTCCGTGGCCGGTCGTCTCGGTATGGCGATTGAACCCCTGACCCGTCCCCTCGGTTTCGACTGGCGCACGGACGTCGCTCTGCTCGGCGGCATCGCGGCCAAGGAAGCCATCGTTTCGACCCTCGGCACCGCCTACTCGCTCGGCGAGCAGGATCCCGAAGAGGCGACCTCGCTGGCCGAACGTCTGGCGCAGGATCCGAACTGGAACAAGGGTACCGCCATAGCTCTCATGCTCTTCGTGCTGCTGTACTCCCCCTGCTTCGTGGCTCTCGTGGTCATCCGTCAGGAAGCGGGCAACTGGGGCTGGGTGGCGTTCAGCATGTTGTTCAACACCGCGTTCGCATATGTCGTAGCGGCTGCCGCCTACCGGATCGTCATGGCCGTCTAGCCGTCGGCCGCTTTTTCACCCGTTTGTTTTGAGAATGAATTTCTTCATCGAAGGAGAATGACTATGAATGAGAACATGAAATACGGCCTGTTTTTCCTCGGCGGACTGGCGCTGGGCGCCATCGGCGCGGTGGCGGCAAGCCGTGGCAAGCTCGACGTCAAACCTCTGGCGGCGGACCTTCTGAGCCGGGGCATGGACGTCAGGGACGCCGTGCTCGCCAAGGTGGAAACGGTGAAGGAAAACGTGGACGACATGGTGGCCGAAGCCCGCGAAGCCTCGGAAAAACGTAAGGAAGCCGGCTGCTAGAGCCTCTTGGGGCATCCCCGCGCCGGGAGTTCCCCCTCCGGAGCTTCTCCGGAGGGGAGCCCCCATTCCATCAGAAAAGGGAAAACCGATGCAGTTTGTTGTTGTCCATGAGTTGCCGGGCAGGGTGCGCCTGCGCGCCCGTTCCGGCTTCAGCCTCCGCAGGGCGCAGGGTCTTGCGGACAGCCTTGACGCCATCGGCGGAATCGAAGGGGTGCGCGTCAATCCCCACACCGGGAGCGTGCTGCTCCTGTACGCGGATGAGACGGCGAAACGCGCGGCGTACGCTCTGCTGTGCGCGCCCGGCGAAGCCGTTCCCGTCCCGGTGGAAAACCATCTTGCGGAGCCCGTCGAAAGGCCCTCGCTGGTTCCGTTCCTCCGGTACGTGCTCCTGCGCCCGCTCATGCCGATGCTGGTCAGAGCCGCGACCGCCGTGGTCACCGCGCTGCCGTTCCTGTGCAAGGGGCTGTCCGCGCTGTGCCGGGGCCGTCTGAACGTGGAGGTGCTCGACGCCGCCGCCATCGGCATTTCCCTGTTGCGGGGGGACTTCAAAACCGCGCGGCTGCTGGGGCTGCTTCTCGGATTCGGGGAGGCGCTGGAGCAGTGGACGCGGCGCAAGTCGCTGGACAGTCTGGCCGAAAGCCTCGCCCTCGACATCGACACGGTGTGGGTGCGCCGCGAAGGCCGGGAACTGCATGTCGCGGTCACGGATCTTCAGGAAGGCGATCTGGTCGTGGTCCGCGCCGGTTCCGCCATCCCGGTGGACGGCGTGGTCGCGGAAGGCGAAGCCTCCGTGAACCAGTCCTCCATGACCGGGGAACCGCTCGGCGTGCTGCGCGCTCCGGGAGCGTCCGTCTTTGCGGGAACCGTGGTCGAAGAGGGCGAAATCGCAATCCGGCCCACCGGCGTGGGAGACGGTACCCGCCTGCGCCAGATTGTCCGGTTCATCGAGGATTCCGAATCTCTCAAGGCGGGCGTGCAGGGCAAGGCCGAACGTCTGGCCGACGCGGTGGTGCCGTTCAGTTTCCTGCTGGCTGGCCTCGTATGGGCGATCACCCGCAACCCGGCCCGTGCCGCCGCCGTGCTCCTCGTCGATTATTCCTGCGCGCTCAAGCTCGCAACGCCGCTCGCGATTCTCGCTTCCATGAAGGAAGGGGTAGGGCGCGGCGTGCTGGTGAAGGGCGGCCGCTTCCTCGAAGCGCTGGCTTCCGCCGACGCGGTGGTGTTCGACAAGACCGGCACTCTGACCGAATCCCGTCCCGAGGTGGTGGAGGTCGTGCCCGGAGAGGGCTACGGCCGCGAGGACGTGTTGCGGATCGCCGCGTGTCTTGAGGAGCATTTTCCCCATCCCGTGGCCCGCGCCGTGGTCCGCAGGGCCGAACTCGAAAACCTGCATCATAAGGAAGAACACAGCAAGGTGGAGTACGTGGTGGCCCACGGCATCGCCTCACGCCTGCACGGCAAGCGCGTGCTGCTCGGAAGCCGCCACTACATCGAACACGACGAGGGCGTCTCCGTAAGCGTCATGCGGGAGGCCGTCGCCCGGCTGAGCCGCGAAGGCCGCTCGATCCTGTATCTGGCCGTGGACGGCGAGCTCGTGGGCCTCGTCGGCATCGCGGATCCGCTGCGGTCCGAAGCCGCGTCGGTCATCCGGGAACTGCGCGAGCGGGGCGTGCGCATCGTCATGTTGACGGGCGACGACGAGCGTACCGCTTCGGCTGTGGCTTCCCGTCTCGGCATCGACGAGTTCCGGGCGCAGGTTCTGCCCACGGACAAGGCCGCCGTCATCCGGGAATTGCAGGCCGAAGGCCATACCGTCGCCATGCTCGGGGACGGGATCAACGATTCGCCCGCCCTGTCCGCCGCCGACGTGGGCATTACCCTGAGCGACGGCGCGGACCTCGCCCGCGAGGTCGCGGACGTGGTGCTGACCGGCGGCAGTCTGGAAAACCTCGTGACCGCCATCGATCTGGGCAAGGGCACCATGCGGCGCATCCGCGCCAACTTCGGTGCGACCATGAGCCTCAATACATTGTTTCTTGTCGGCGGGCTGAGCGGTCTGCTCCAGCCGGGCCTTTCCGCCGTGCTGCACAATCTGACGACGGTGGGCGTGTCGCTCAACGCCATGCGTCCCATGCT
Organism: uncultured Bilophila sp.; assembly: GCA_959604115.1. Classification (GTDB taxonomy): domain Bacteria; phylum Desulfobacterota; class Desulfovibrionia; order Desulfovibrionales; family Desulfovibrionaceae; genus Bilophila. The sequence goes on from CAUHBW010000043.1 coordinate 14,770, forward strand.
GGAACCCGCCGCCAAACCCGTGGAGACTGCGTCATGATCGAAGAGTGCGTCACCAGCTTCATGGATGGTCGGGTGCGCCTGCGCCATCCAGCCCTGAAGAATGCGGCGCAGGCGGAGCGGGTCCGCCCGCTGCTGGCCTCCATGCCCGGCATGCGGAACGTGACCGTGAACAGCCGCACGGGGTCGCTTCTTCTGGAATACGATCCCGCGCGGATCAGCCGGGAGGATCTGCTGTTCCTTGCCGGACAGTGGGAAGCTTATGCCGTGCAGCCGGACGACGCCCGTCCGAAGCGGGGCCTCGACCGCGCCGCCGCCATCCGGTTCGCGAACCGGGGCATGCTGGCGACGTTCGCGGCTTCCCTT
>CAUHBW010000044.1 GCA_959604115.1 uncultured Bilophila sp.
CTGAGGAAGGGAGGGGGGGCCGTATGCCTGCCGGGACAAGGGGAGAGGCCGTGCATACGGGCCTTGAACCTGTATGGTCGGAAGCGACGCGACATGGTAATTTGAAGAATCCTCGCTCCCCCGAACGAATGAAGGCCGGAGCGTCGTCCCCGAATCGGTCCGTCTGAGGATTTTTTATTTCCTGCATTTCGTCCACTTGACAGTCAGGAAACATCCGCATACATTGCGTCCACCAAACGTCACCATCGTCTATCCGGTTAGGACGGCGGCCTCTCACGCCGCTAAGAGGGGTTCAAATCCCCTTGGTGACGCCAAATTTAGGTACAAAGAAGAATGCCAAGGTCCAAAAGACCTTGGCATTCTTTGTTTTTTCTTTCCAGTATGGTTTCCCGAAGTCCAGCCTCGTCCGCTTGCATCCAAACATTTTATGGGTATATCCGTAGGTAGAAATGTGGTATGACATTTCTGATACCTACATGAATAACCGCGCGGAATCAAAAATATTTTTATCCATGTGGGTATCTCTTCGTCCAACGACAGCCAGGGAGTGCCCATGCCTCTTACCGATACCCACATCCGCAGTCTGAAACCCGACGTGAAGCCCCGCAAATATTTTGACGGCGGCGGTCTGTTTCTTTTCGTTCCCGCCAACGGAAGCAAGCTCTGGAGAATGGCTTACCGTTTTGACGGCAAGAGCAAGCTGCTCAGTTTCGGGGAATATCCTACCGTATCGCTCAAGGACGCCAGAGAACGCCGCGAAGAGGCGAAGCGCATGTTGTCCAAGGGAATCGACCCATCAGACCACAAACGGCAGTTACGACAGGCCAGTGTGAGTTGTCACCCAAGATGAGAATTTGTTGCAGCCAAGTTGAGAATGTGAACTTGTGAAAAATACAATTGGCACGATGTTTGGATACGACGAAAAAAGGCTCCAGTTTTTGGAGCCTTTTTCGTTCATCAGCAGCTTCATATCTTCTCTGGCTCCCAGTTCCTTGCCGTTCGAGCAGACGTGCCTGCACAGGCATTCCGTTCTTCACACTAGATCGAGCCCTTGCATTCTTCCAGACTTTACGGATACATTCTAGGCGATATCGGAGGTTATTATGGGCTTCAATACAGATGATTATACAAAACAGATAGATGGACTACTCAAGTTCTCATTTGATGAATATAAAAAATTTTCCACGGATATTCCCAAATTGCAAATGGGGCTTGTTAAAACCTATTTGTGGGTCGCTTCGGCGTTAATTGCCATCCAAGGTAGTATGATTCACGAACTTATAGGGATCAACAGTATACGCGTGCAGTTTTTTCTTGGACACATACAGTGGACGACATTGTTTTCTTTTTTATCCATAATTGTATCTTTTTCAGTATTTTGTATTGGAATTGATACAATGCGTGGTAAAAAATGGGGGATTGGTGCACTTGGAGATTTAATAAAAACATCAGATTACATATATAATTCATGCAATTCAGAAAAATCACATGATTATCCTGACGGGCGAATATATATTCTAAGAGGTTTTAACGATGCTATCAATCATTACAACATACAAAATAGCCAACGAGTAAAAAAATTAAGAGCCATGTCATACGGATTACTTACCTCTGCTTCTTTATTTGCTATATTTATTATCTTATCGTTCATCAACCCTTTAACATGAGGATAAGAATATGCCAGATGAAAAAAAGGAAGGGACGCCTCCACCCCCTCCTTCTCAACAACCACCGAACAAGCCAGAACCGATACGATCTGGGGAATTTGGTGAAAATAATTCAGGCTACATAACCATAATTACCCCCCTACCTAAACTAAAGAAATAACCTAACCTAAAGCCCAAGGAATTACCCCTTCCTCTGGGCTTTCTTTTAGAAGTTCCGGATCAGGACTTCCCCGCTCTTCAGATTCTTGCCGTTGGAGCATGTGTAGTTGACCTCCGCCTCCTCAAATCGGAAGCTCTTGAAGGTCTCCCGGACGCCGGGCGTGTCGTTCAGGGAAAGGATGAACTTCCCCCGCACGCCCTCCAGCAGCTCCGCCAGCTTGCCGAAGTCCTCCCGGCTGAAGAATCCCTTGCCGTAGTAGTCCTCACAGTCCCAGTACGGCGGATCGATGTAGAAGAAGGTGGTGGGCTTGTCGTAACGCCGGATGACTTCATGGTACGGCAGGCATTCCACATACGCCCGTGCCAAGCGCAGATGCGCGGCGGAGAGCGTTTCTTCGATGCGGAGCAGGTTGAGCTTCGGGCCGCGCACGGCGGCGTACCCGAAGGATGGGTTGGTAAGCCGCCCGCCGAAGCATTGCTGTTGCAGATAGTAGAATCTTGCCGCCCGCTGGATGTCCGTCAGCGTGTCGGGTTCGACACGTTTCAGGCGTTCAAACTCGTCCCTGCTTACAAGTACCCATTTGAAATAGCGGACGAATTCTTCCAGATGGTGCTGGATGCATCGGTAAAAAGTCACCAGCTCCCTGTTGATGTCGTTGATGACCTCGACCTCGGACTCCGGCTTCCGGAACAGTACCCATGCCGCGCCCGCGAAAGGCTCAACGTAGCAGGTATGCTCGGGAATGGCGGCGACGATGCGCTTGGAAAGCTGGTACTTGCCGCCCATCCAGCCCGCCAGAGGCGAGCGGATGGGCTTGAAATCTTCGTTATCTTGCGTCACTCATCATCTCGTTCGACCTTCTCGTGGCTCTGGTCTGGCGCTCACGGCTCGCAGGAAGTTGTACGCCTTGCAGCGTGGACATTTGAGTTCAAGAGCCAGAGCCTCGCCCTTTGCCAGCAGTTTTCCACAGTTGTGACACCGAATCTCCTTCAGATCAGCCATTTTGATAGTCCTTGCAGCTTGCACCAGACTCCAGCCTCTGATAACGTGACTACGCCCTATCCTCTTGGGCCATCTACGTCAGGCGGAATCGCTGCGGGCATCCTTCTCATGTCCGTGGTGCCGTGGGGAGCCATGCCCCCGGGGGGGCACTCTCCGGCGAGGGTGCGTCAACACCCTCGCCTCTGCCGTCGGAAGCTCTCCAAAAGGAAAGCCTCCGGCGCGTACCATGACGCAAACCAGAGGCGTTTTCCGGAATCCTCGCACGCTGTGCAAACTTTTTTCAGCGGCGCAAAATCCTTGTGTTTTTCTCAGTTATCCCGTATAATTCATTGAAGATTTGGGGATATTGCCGGCTCATTCGGCCGGCGTGATGAATCCGGCGGCGGCATACACCATGCCGCTCAGATAGCGCATCGGCGTCGGGATGCCGTGCTCCCGGCGTGTGCGCAGGCTAAGTTCCCAGCCATTCCAGCGGTCGATGGCGGCTTCAATAGCCTGCTCCAAGGGAACTCGGCTCAAAAAGCAATGCACGTCGTCAGCAAAATGCCGCCCCCAGCTGCTGTCAAGAAAAGCTCGCACCGCCTCGGAACTTGCCCCGGTGTCCTTGCCTATCTCTCGCATCGCAATGCCCCAAGCGGCTTCGGCGCAACCGTCCAGCGACATGGTTCCGTAAAAGCCGTATCCTTCGTTTTCCGTCTTGAGCGTACACATAATAACCACCTTTCAATGTTTGAAAAATTGTTGTTTGCGTGGTCGTGTGTTCGCTCTTGCTGCCGATAGATTCAAGTTCTTTCTTGCTGTTTTCAAAGGATATTTTAAAGGCGGGGAAAGTCTCCCTCCCCCGCCTTCTTCGTTATGCCGTTTTGCCAAAGATACCCGCGACACTCCGCTCAAAATCCTCGTTTTCGTAGCTCCAGCCTTCCAGTATCCCCCGGAAAGCGGCATCCTGCCGGTCCACTGGCAAGCCAAGGGCGAATACCGGCATCCCCATCGAAAAGGCCATCGTCATCTGGATGATGGCCCCGGTTGTCGGCCTTCCGAGGTGAATCACCTTGGAGATGTTCTTCGTCAGCGCGACCTGCACCTGCTCTATAATATCGTCTCCATCCGACCCCACCCGCAGAAGGTTCCAGCCGGGCAGATTCTTGTGCACCCAAGATGAGAACAACTGGTTGGCAAAATGGTTGCTTTCGGTTTCAATCAAAAATACGTTCATGCTGTATCTCCTTAACCTGTCGTTATTGTTTGCCATCACCTTTTGCCGTGGTCGTGTGTTCGCTCTTGCTGCCGATGGATGCAAGTCATTTCTCAACGATAACCAGATGTTTTTTATGTAAAAGGCCGAGACGAATCCCGGCCTTTCCATCAGCACTTCACACGCTCAAACCTGTATCGCCTGCCCTTTTTGCGGACGAGGACACCTGCACAGACGCTCCCGTCCGGCTTGATGACTTTCAACGTTTCCGGGTCAACACGCCACTTCCGGTCCGCTGTCCCGCAATAAAAGTTGTTGATGCACTTTGTGATGCCTTCAAGCGTTCCTGAAGACGCCAGCAAATCAGGGTCACGCATTGGCATTGTTTCCTCCTTTTCTCAGTTCCGGCGGGAGCTGCCGCCCCAGCCGTTCACTTTCGTAACTGCTCTTGCAGTGTTCCACTTCCAAGAAGAACAGCCCGTCCACCACACGCCGGGGCCAGTCACGTTTGCCGTCTTTGCTCCAGCGCCAGCAGCGGCTTGAGAATGTCTCGTCCGGCCACCCGCCAGCCAGCGTGTTCACGAGCTGGTCGAGCGCGATCAATATTGCCTTGCCCCGGTTCACGCGGCCCCCGGCATGATGATGCTGACGACGACGGCCCGCACGTCCTCAAGCGTCTCTGCCGCGTCAAGCCGGTCTTCGAGGGCCTGCCTCTGACCGATGATGTAGCCTGACGCGCTGGTGAAGGCATCGGCCTTGGCAATCACCCGCTGCACAAGATCGGCAAGCTCGATGCCCCGCGCGGCGGCCAGCGCCGACAAAAACGGCGTGGAGGCCGCAGGGTCGGCGAGACAGGCTCGTGCTTCCGACTCCTGCTTGTCAAAGGTGGTCAGCTCGCGCTCCGGGTATGTCGGCGTCAGGGCTTCGAGGGTGCTCTGGCAAACGGCGTTGATTTCCGCGAGCTTGTCCGCTTTCGCCTGCGCGAGCAGCTCTTCCGACGTCGGTACGGGGTCAGGGATGAGCGTCACACCGAGCGGCGCAAGGTCGGACTCCGACGGTTCGGACGGGAACGAGACGTTGCGGAAAATCAGCCTCAGCTCGTCAAGGGAGACGGTTTGTCCTTGATATTGGTACTGCATATAAAAAATCCTTTTATACGTAGGCGGCCCACCCGGCGGCTACGGCTGCGATCTGGGAGGATTGGAGCGTGTAGGCGATCTTGCATGCACTCGAACATGTTCCGGCATTTCCGACGGAGCTTCCGCATGAGTAATAGGCGGGTGAACCGGAAGAATAACGCATTGGGCACTCGTTACCGTTAGAATATGCATAGCATTCGCTTTTGTTTCCAGAGCATCCATACTGCCATGTATGAACCCCATATGAGTAATTGCGTGTAAAATATGGACAGTTCCCGACAGTGCCATAGTGTTGGTAATAAGTCTGAGCAGGCGTACCGGCATGATACGCTCCGATCCTCGGGCATTTCGTCCCATATTGCTTGTACATCGTCTGCGCGAAGCACTTCGTGAAGCAGTTTCCACCGCTGGCTCCGGGGTTCGTCAGCCAGAGTTTCGGATAAGCCGACGTATTCGCCGTGCATCCGTAGAAGGCGTATTGGCAGTTTGTCAGGTTCGGCGCGTTGATGAGTGCCGGAAGCGTGGTCAGGGCCGTGCAATTGTAGAACGTGTAGTACAGGCTCTTCAGGCTGTTCGAGCGTACTTCGTCGAGCGACGTCACCAGCGCGTAGCCCGACAACCGCGTCGAGCCGTTCCAGAAACCGCCGCACTTGCCGATGATCTTGATCTGATACGTCGTGGACGAGGCCGCGTAGGCGTGCGTTATCTGCGTGTTGCTCGTGACCTTCGTCGTCGAGCCGTCGCCCCAGTCGACGATGCAGTCATACGGCGTCGTCCAGTTGGCGAGAATGACTTTCTTGGTTGACGTGGTCGTGCCCGTCTTGATGCTGAACGCGATGACGTCCAGCGCCCCGGATGCGAGTACCCAGTGGATCATGGCCTACCCCGCATACCCGGTAGTGGCGACGCCCCGCCATGTCGTGCCGCCGTCGCTCGTCGCAAGGATGACGAGGTCGACGCCGGATTTCGTGAGCTTCGGGGCCGTACCGCCGGGCCATTTGATGGTGGACGGCCACGTCACTGTGTAGGCCCCGCCGTTGGTGAGCGTGAGCAGGACAGTACGACAGGCCCCAGATGCGGCCCCGGCAAACGCCAGCGTCGTTGCCGCCGTGATGGTCGCGGAAACCGAGTTGCCGAGCGACAGGTCTACCGTGACCGCTCCGGAGATGGAACCAAGAGTCTGATGCAGCTCTCCCACGTCGCGCAGCTCTCCCGAGAAGGCCGTCAGAGCGTCTGGGCCCCCGGCGGCGTGCGTCGCCGCGTGCGCCGTGGGCGTGCGTGCATCACTCAGCCGGGGGTCGCTTGCCAGCGCATAATCACCTGCGGGCTGGTAACTCCCGGCTGGCTGCGCCCCGATGTCGGCCGGGGTGAGCGCGTCGGCCCCGCCCGTGACATGGCTGGCCTTGTGGCCTGCGGGCGGGAACGCCGCCGGTTTCCCGGAGACGCCCGCCCACGTCGCCGTCTCGGCGGCGGATTCGAGCAGGCCGGAGACGGTCGCAAGCACTGCCCGCACGTCCCCGGACTCGGTGTCCAGCGCCGTCAGCGCCGCCCGCAGCCGCTCCACGTCCTCGTCAAGGGCGTTCCTGGGATGCGGCAGGGGCAGGCTCAGGTTTGTGGTTCGCTCGTCTCGCATCAGATCACCATCACGCGCAGGTTCCGCACCTGCGGACGGGCCAGCGTCGTGCCGGTCAGGTCGAGCCTGACGCGCACGGTGTCGGCGTTGCTGATGGTCGCCTCGAAGTTGTACTCGCGGTAGCCGTCGTCCATGGCCGTGGTGGTTCCGGCGGCCATGGCGGAGTAGTCTCCGTCATCGGACCGCACGGTTGGGGTGACCCCGGCTCCGGAGGGCACGTTGGCGTCGTAGATGACCCGGACCTTCGTCCCGCCCACGGCGGGCACGGCGCGGGTGACGTAATCGGCGGTCAGGCTCACGGCCCCGTGGATGAGCTGCGCGCCGGGCCAGAGCACGGGCGAGAGCGCGGCACTGCCGGAAAGCAGCGCCGAAACCGCCACGGTGCCGGTGAGCGGCGTCTCGAAGCGCACGGGCTGCCCCTGCGCCACGTTGAGCACGGTGCCGTCCTCGTCGGGAAGCGTCAGCCGATAGTCCACGCGGGTGGCCGCGCCCGGCTCCTCGGCCAGCGACATGAGCAGCATGTCGGTAGCCCCGGAAACGGCGACAGAGCCGAGATCCACGGTTCTCGCCGTCTCGGTGTACACGGCCCGCAGCAGACGGAAGGTGAGGTCGCGGGCCTGATGCGCCGTCCATGTTGAGGCGTTGCTTGAAGAAAGCAGAACCCCAACCTGATACGGCTGCACGGTCACGAACTGCTGGGCGAGCTGGTCGAACTCGCCGAGGTTCGCCACGGCAACGGAGGTCTGCGCGTCGTCGCAGAGGACAACCAGCGCGTACTCCGTCCCGGCAAGCACGCTGACCGGGGAGTCGAACAGGATGCGCGTATGTCCGCCCCCGGAGACGACGATGGAGTCCGGCTTGATGCGCCCCGCGCCGAGCACCGTGCGGGTCGGGTAGCCGTTGCCCGTCTCGCGGATCTGCACCGTCACCGGGCCCTTCTTGGCGGTGAACCAGAGATCGACGCCCACAAGCTGCATCGTCTCGTCGACGCTGAAGGTCTGCGCCAGCGGGTCGTAATTGTATCTGATCGTGGTCGTGGTGGTGACTTTTTGCAGCACGTCCGTCACCAGCGTGCCGAGGCCGACGAACTGCGCCTCGGCACGGGAACCGCCCTGGCCCTCGAACTGGACGGCTTTCGTCCCGGCGGGGATTTTTGCGGGAATCGTAAACGTGCCGGAAAGCTTTCCGGTGGAATCAGCGGCAAGCATGGTATCTCCTAAGCGTTGGGGGTGACTTCAATGCCGTCGAACAGGACCCGGGACAGGTTTTCCCCGGCCCCGAAGCCTTCAAGGCTGAAGGCGATGTCGATCTGGCGCAGGTATTCGATGTCGGTGGCCGTGGTCGACAGGCGGTTGGTCGTCGTGCGGGACGTGGTCCCGGTGATGCCGCTCCAGCTGCTGACCGTCAGGGCTTTCGTCACCGGGCTGGCCCACACGGTTTCCGTTTCCGTCCAGCGGTCAACGGCGGGGGTCAGCGTGACCTTGCCCTGCGTCAGCTCAAAGGCCATGTACGGGTTGACCTGCATCGAACTCGTCCGCAGGGGTTGCGACACGGCGGCCACGGGCGACAGCGGCAGAGCCTGCGGTTTCACGATGTCCGCGCCCATGCCGGACGCCGTGACGCCCGTGACCGGCAGGGTCAGGATGCCGTCGACGACGGCCCCGGTCTGGCTGATGCCCTGATCGCGCATGGAATCGTCAAGGAACGGGTCGACGAACAGCCCTTTTTTCATGCCGCTTTCCCGGTACGCGATGTCGGACTCCAGCCGCTGGCGGGCCACCTCGGAACGAATGGATTCAATCTGTTCGTTCATCCAGATGATGTCGGTATTCGGGACCACGCGGTCGCCGTTGTTGCTGACGCTGCGCTTGTCCGTCCACGTCTGGTTGACCGAGGCGATGCCGAGCATCCCCTGCGGCACGGCCGGAGGCCGGGGAATCCCGGTGGTGGCCACGCCGATGAGCCACGAAAACCCGCCGTCCGCGTCCAGCGCCAGCGTGTCGATGCGCGGCAGCATCTGGTTGTAGCTCACTTCGATGAGCGTGCCCGCCACGGCGTCGGACACGACGTAACCCGTGGCGTCGGACGATTCCGGCTGCACGGTGAGCAGGTGCTTGTAGGTCACGACGTAGGTGCTGCCGGTGGCGGGTTCCGCCCCGGTCGGCGACCAGTCCACGGCGTTGGCGGTCAGCGCGTAGTCACTGCCCGCCGTGTACGTCGTATCGCCCTGCACAACCGAGACGATTTCGATGACGCCGGTGTCCGGAATGGTGTCCGAGCAGCCGGAAAACGAGCCGTGCGTCAGCGTCGCGGAGGACTGCCTGGTGATCCGCAGCCGCGTGATGTTCTTCATCGGCGGAAAGTCGATGCTGACGCGCTCGTGCTGTCCGCCGACCGCGAGCTTGCCTTCCGCATCCACAGGACGCAGGTCGGGAGTGGCGTTGTGCAGCAGGCGTTTGGAGGTCGCGATGTTCACGCCGTAGCCGTTGACGCGGGCGCGGCCTTCCCCGACCGTGTACACCTGCCTGCCGTCCGCGGCGTCCGCCGCCTGCAACACGGTCAGCCCAGATACGATGTAACTGCCGCCGGTGGCGTCGCGGTCATACCCCGCCAGCGCCTGCAACATGGAATCAAAGGCCGGGGGCGTCTCCTTCGAGCGCACCACGCCGTCGTCGATCGTGTATACCGGGAAGAAGTCGCCTTCGCCGCCCGCAACGCCCCATTCCGTCGTCACTTGCAGGCGGGCCGCGCCGGGTTCGCCCTCGGCGTCCGAGCCCACCGCCGGGTTGTACAGCGTCGGGTCCTCCAGCTCGGTCACGACCGTCTCGCGCATGTAGATGCCCACGGCCACCGTGCCCGTTACCGGCACGGTGAATGTCGCCGCCGGAACCCCGCGCACGGCTCCGTTGATGTACACCTGCCCGTTCTGCGCCTTCACTTCGCCGGTTTCGGCGTCGACGACGATCTGGGCATCCTTCAACACGTCGCCGTCCTTGTAGATGCCGTCGGCAATCTTTTTTATCCGGTATATAAGCGAAGACTGAATCTCGTTGATCTCCGCCCCCTGTCCGGCATTGCCGTCGCGGACCAGATGCATGTCGTAGTTTTTCGTTTCGTCGAACCGATTGTAGTAGTTTTGCAATGCAATGCTTTTCGCTGCCATGACGACTCCTTACAGGGAAATGACGAATTCTTCGGTCTGGCGGACCGACGGCGAGCGCACGATGGGCGTATCCAGAATCTGCCCGGCGACCATGATGCCGGGGTCGGCAATGTCGGCGGGCGTGAAGTAGCGCTGGCCGGGCGGCAGGCCCTCCGCCGTCCTGGTGTCGGAGAAAATCGCCAGCTCGCGGATGGTCAGGCTGGCGGCATCCCCGAAGGCGTAGGCCACGCGCAGATACAGGTTCGGCGTCGGTTCCGCGACCAGCCGGTAGCGCGACTCCTGCACGACCCCTTCGGACGTGGTTCCCGTCGGGATGATGATGTCGCCTTCTTCATCGGCAACGACGAAGCCCACCTGCGTGATCGTGCGGCGGCCTACTTCGGCCACCAGACCGGTGGCGTTGGCAAGGCTCGGCGCGGAGGCCGGATCGGCGTCCCACGCCGGGTCGCCCGTGCCCCACGCCAGATGCAGGGGCTTTGCGGCCAGCGCGGCGGCAAAGGCCGCCCGCCCGCTCTTGGTGATGGTTGCCAGTTTGGACATGATGGCTCCTTACCAGACCGCCTTGCCCCAGCCGCAGGCCGATGACCAGCGCAGACGCGGGAGGCGGGTTGCAGTTGATCGATGCGGCACGGGCGGCGCGGGATTCCAGAGGCGGCTGTCCCACGCGCCGAGCCAGAAATGGTTTGGATACAGTTCGATGCGGACGGCGTGCGCCTGCACGGTTCCGGGCAGGCAGACCGATTGCCCGGCATGGCGGGCCAGCGCCCGCCCCGGAGCCAGCCGCCGTTCCAGCGTCGTGACCAGCCGCCTGCCGCAGCCGCTCCAGCGCGACGAACCCCAGCGCAGTGAGCGGAACAGCAGAAAGACGCCCTTGCTCCAGCGGCAGTTGATGCCGCCCCACTGTCCGGCCGGAACAGCCATGTCCGCGCCGGACCAGACCAGCTGCTCACGGGCCACGCGACGCCCCCGGAACAGCCACGGCCTGTCTTCACGCTCAATCAGGTGCGTGCCGAGCTGCCCGTGCACAAAGCCGGAACTGGGCGGATACAGATCCGACCACCGGCTGTAGCCCCAGATCCACGACCGGATGTAGCGGATGAGCAGGCCGTGCGAGAGCGTCGTGCAGACGGATGCCTCCGGCTCCAGCTCCAGAAACGCCAGCGCGGCACCCCGCCTGCCGAAGCTGACGATGACGCCCGTCTCGGGGTCGCGGACGCCGGAGTTGAACGACCAGATGTAGCGCGACCAGACGCTTCGGCGCGTCCAGATGATGAAACGACGGTCATACAAGTCGTTGTAGGCGCGAAACAACAGGGAACGGGCTGGCTTGTATTCATTGACGAGCCATACGAGCTGGTCAAAATCTTTGTCGGGGGCATCGGACTCCCGTGCCGGGCTCTTGAGCTGCAACTCAAACTCGGCCCAGTGCGAGGGTGCCCACTGCCGACGATTGTCTATGCCGACGATGTCGAATCCGTAAAACCGCAAAATCTGCGGAAGTCCCAGTATTTTGCCGCCCAGCATGTGCCACCCGTAGGCGTGAACGACGCGCTGTCGGAACCGCTCCGGCGTCTCGCGGGGATGACGGACGAGCCTGCGCGACAGCCCGTGCTCGGGCACGAGGTCGTCTTCACACAGGCCGGGGAAAAACTGCTGGCGCAGGTACGGCATGTCCTCCCGCGTCGTGTCCAGATGATGCGCAAGCCCGCGCACGATGGTCTGCAGCGGGCCGGGAGGAAAGGCTTGCGGCCAGTGCAGCTTGTCCGCGAAATACGACCAGAACGGGCTTGCCATCACGCCTCCTCGGCCTGCACGACGGAAAGCGTCAGGCTCTCGAGCACGGCCATGCCGGACTTGTCCACGGTGACATCGGTCAAGGGAGCTATCCAACGCACGGACTTGACGCCGTCAACACCCATCACGACGTGGGTGAGCAGTGAACGCGTCACGTCCTGCCCGATCCGGAGCGGGGTGATGTCCGTGTAGACGCTTTTGTCCGCAAACAGGGCGTGAAGGCGATTCGAGGCCGTAGAGATGAGCAGCTCGGGGTCTCCGGTCACGTACTCAAGCGTGCCGGAAAGCGTGACGGGCACGGGCGTCGGGCCCTTGACCAGCCAGTCGTCGTTGATGGGCGTGTTGGGCGCGATGGCTTCGCGCACCCGCGCAAGCAGCGCCTCCGTAGGAATGGTGGCGGAACCGCGCACTACAATGTCGACGGTTCCCTGTCCACGCGGGTGCTGGTCAAGAACGGCGACGGACATGACGCCGGGGACGGACAGCGCCCAGTCCATGTAGGCGTACCTGGTGCAGCCGTTGTTGGCGGCCCAGCGCAGACGGTACCGCTCCATGAGCGCCTCGTCCGTCTCTGCATCCGTACCCTCCGACGTCAGCCAACCCCTGACGTTGCTCACCCCGGACACGCCGGGTACGGGCGTCGCCAGCTCGCAGATCATGCCCGCCGAGGCGTTGGCGGAAGCTCCGTAGCTTTCGGATTCAACCGGTACGTCGACGTATTCGGCATCCGACGGCAAAACGGCATCTTCCGTGGTCACATAACGATAGACCTCGCCCGTGCCGTCCGGGAGCGTCCGCACAATGCGCCCGGCCCGGATCGGCACGTTGCCAGTGTGTTCCGGGTTGCGAAAGAAGCGCACGAGTCCGACTGCCCTGGTCGCCTCACGGCGGGAAAGCTCCACACTCTGGGCGTGGATGTCGGCCCAGCTGGCCGTAGCGTAGTAGGGAACCGCCTGCTTCAGCACGGTCTGCAACAGCGTGTAGAGCTGGAATTGCCCCCACGCAAACAGCTCAATCAAGCCGCGCACCACGCCCTTGTTGAGGTTCAGGCGACGCGGCAGCCAGCCCTTGGCGGCATAGGCGTCCTGCACGGCTTCGAGCCGGAGGTAGATATCCGAGCGGATGGCATCAATCGTCCGCGAGATACGCGGAAAGTCCAACGGAGTGCGGCTTGGCATCGGCAATCACCAGCTCGTGAGTTACTTTGTTGTACTGCATGACGAGATTGGTCGCCCGATCCTCGTCGATAAACCGCCAGCTGACACGGGCCGTGAGCGAAGCTTCGTCCCATTTGAGGACGGTGCAGCCCACCGAGCCGGTGACGACGCGGGGATCCTCGTCGACGCGCATGGCGACTTCGGCGCAAAAGGCCGCCCGGGTCGCCGTGGTCGACTCCTCCAGTATCCAATCATGGATCAGGCTGCCGAAATCCGTGTCGTAAAAAAGCGTGCCCAGCCGCGTAAACAGCCGGAGCCGCACGTCCTGCACGCCCGTTTCCACGCCCTCGGTCAACACCAGCTCGCCGTTGGCGGCGACTCTGGCCTGCCCGCCGTCGTCAAGGGCGATGTCCTGCCCCCAAAGGTCTGTCCGGCTCATACATTCCTCGCTTTATGGCCCGCCGGGGGCCCATCCCCGGCGGACTCCCTCCGGATGCCGGGACGCATGGCAATCATCCCGACAAGCGCACTATGCCGCATCGGACGGCCCGCCGCCGGAACCAGCGCACGCCATGCAAACAAAAAAACGACGCCCCTTTTTCAGGAGAGCGTCGTTTTTTTGCAGCCAAGTTGAGAATGGATCATCCGGCAAAGACGTTCGGGCTCCCGGTGATCATCTTGCCCGGCCCGCCGCAGTGCGCCGTCGCATCATACAATCGGGTAAAGGGGATGCCGTTGACGTACACCGTGCCGCTCCCCTCGGCAGCTACCCATGTATTGGAGCCGCAGCAGGCCGAATGCACGCCGGGATCGCCGACCCTGAGCGCCTTTTTCCCGTGCACATACACGTTGGGTGACCCGTCCACGGCGGGGCCGGTCACATCGTGCGGACAGCAATCGTTGCCGTGGCCGTCCGCAGGGTTGTTGGCCAGCCGCGTGACGTAACAGACCGGTTTTCCCATGTGTTGCTCCTAGTTCAGATCGATCCGTGTAGCCTTCAGCGCGATATTGCCCCCAGCCGTCAACCGGATGTCCGCCTTCGTTTCCAGCAGAATGTTGCCCGCCTTGTCGATCTTGATCATGACGCCCGGCTCCTGCTGGATGACCAACTCGTTGAGATTCGCCTCCGGAGAGACATTCTCCTGCCAGCGAAAATTCGAGATGCGTGGGTAGTTCGGGTCGCCGTCGTAATAGGAGAGATCGCAGAGCGTGCCCACCGTCGGCGGGCAGACGATGCCGCGCTTCGGCCCACCCCAAACGACGGGGATCTCCACTCGCGGAACGACCGGCTCCTTGGGATCGGGTGATTCGTCGTTTCTAAGCGGCTGCACGTCGGCGTAATATTTGCCGTCCGCAGGATACGAGGCCACGACCCTGGCCTTTCTGACCACCCGATAATAGCTTCTCAGGTTCGGACGGCATATCTCGATGGCCTGCTTCAACGAACTGAAAAAATTGGCGCTATCCCCACCCATAATCGGCCCCGTATTTGATGGTCGTGGTGTTGCAACGCTCCTCGCGGATGAGATGGATGACTTCCTCGGCCCGTACCGTTACATCCATGCCGCGCCGGGCGTCCTTGATGCGGACTTTCTGGCTGTCCCTGATGCCCGGATAGAGGATCGACGTCACCTCGGCATACTTGGACACGTCGTCGTTCGGACTGTGCGTGAGCAGCATTTCACAGGATGCAATACGCGGGATGCTCCCGGGCTCGTCCTCGTCCGACCAGTACAGCCCGGCCTCGCCAAGCCAGACCGCATGTTTCGAGAGGTCATGCCCGAAGCTCCGCTCAAGGCTCTGCCCGAGCTGCTTCACGGCTGCGGCCACCGGCGCGTCGGAAAACACGATGTGCGGCAGAATGTCTTCCGGTACCCTGACCGTCGCCACAGGCAGGCCCGTCTTTGCCAGCAGACGTCTGGCGACGACAGACGCCGGTTCGTCAAACATGGCTTCCGTCACCCGGGTGGTCAGGAGCTTTTTTTCCAGCCCGACGGCGTAGACGCGCACGACGTCCGGCCCGGTGCGCTCGGTCAGTTGTGCCTGTCCCTTGCCTTCCACCGTTCCCTGCCAATGGTGCCGTACGCCGAGCCCTCCTCCGCGATACCAGAATCGCACCTCAACCGGCTGATCTTTGGCTATCTGCCCGATAACCGTGCCCTCTGGGTCCGGAATGTCGATC